>JAAEQP010001366.1 GCA_024231375.1 bacterium
ATTGTCAAAGCACGCAGTAATTTTGATAATCACGGGTATATAATACATCCGATATTCATGTTACGTCCACCAGATGATTCGGTTCAAACCTTATTGGATGCTTATGTTCCTTATCGTGCCATCTTACCAAAGGGATTAGATGGTATCATGTCAACAGGGCTTGGTATTAGTGCTCATAGTAATGCCATGCCGGTGATACGTATGCAGCCGGATATCCAGAATCAGGGATACGCGGCCGGACGCGCCGCCGCCATGGCCGCGGCAGACAACGTAGCGACCCGCGACATCGACCTGGAAGCGTTGCAACGCCACCTCGTCGAGATCGACTGCCTGCCCGATAGCGTCCTGACCGACAAGGACTCGTTTCCCGTGCCTGCGGAACGGGTAGCGGAAGCGGTCGACTCGCTCGTGAAGGATTGGGAAGGACTCGGCATCGTCCTGGCCCAGGAGACCGACGCGCTGCCCCATCTCCGCCGGGCCTGCAACCAGGTCGAGGACCCCGAACACAAGCTTGTGTATGCCCATATCCTTGGGATGCTGGGCGACGCATCTGGTGTCGAGGTGCTTCTCAAGAGTGTGGAAGCTGCTGAATGGGATCAGGGATGGGACTTCAAGGGTGGCGGCCAATTTGGCATGAGTATGAGCCCTCTCGATAGCCGCATCATCGCCTTGGCCCGCACACGCGATCCGCGCACGCTTGATACGGTGGTCGCCAAGACGGCGCAGTTGGACACGGACAGCGAGTTCTCCCACCACCGCGCGGTGGCCATGGCCCTGGAGACCCTGGCGGACCCGCGCGGCGCCAAACCGCTCGCCGACCTTCTGGGCAAGCCCGGACTGACGGGACATGCGTACACCAATATCGACGCGGCGACAAAGGGTGCCTCAACCGGGAATCCCGACCTCGAACGCGACCGGTCGCTACGGGAGCTTATCCTGGCGCGTGCGCTGTTCCGGTGCGGGGACTACGAGGGACTTGGCGAACGCATCCTGCGCGAGTACGCGCAAGACCTCCGCGGCCACCACGCCCGGCACGCCAATGCGGTCCTGCGGGAGAAAGCGGGCCGGTAGCGTGAACCGCCCCCCCAGAGAGCGTCGCGGGGTGGATGTGCGCTACTCGCGCGATCCCTTGGTCAGGATGCCGAAGATTCGCGCGTATTCATCGCCCGCCTCTCCTACGTCGACGAGGAATTCGCAACGTTCGAGCACGTCACCGGGCGGGTAGATAATGGGATTCTCAAGGATCTCGGGTTCAAGCATCGCGACGGCGGCCTTGTTGGGCGTGGCATAGTGCTGACTGTTGGAGATGCGGGCAGCGACCTCCGGTTCCATGACGAAATCGAGGAAAGCGTGTACCTCGTCCACTTTCTCGGTGTAGCGGGGCATCGCGTAGCTGTCGATCCACTTGTTCCCGCCCTCTTCGGGAACCACGTACTCGATCTCGGAATGTTCCTGCGCAGCTTTCAAGAGGTCGCCGCTATAGGCCATTGTCACCCAGACTTCGCCCGCAATCAGTTTGTCCTGAAGGGGGTAGTAGTCGGACAGGAGCACCTCCTGTTTGTGAAGTTGCTGTGCGACCTCCGCGGCTCCTGCGAGGTGCTGCGGATCGGTGGAATTCAGAGGATGTCCGGCGGCCAGCAACAACGCCGCCATCGCTTCGTACGAGTCGTCGAAGAGTGCGATCTTGCCCTTCAGCGCGGGGTCGAGCAGGTCGCGCCAGCGTCGAATAGGCCGCGGTGTATACTTGGTGTTTATCGCGAGGCCTGTTGTTCCGTAGAGGTAGGGGATTGCGTAGTCATTGCCAGGATCGAAATGAACCGAGCGGAACTCCTCGTCCAGATGGCGTGCATTGGGCAGTAGGGTCATGTCGAGCCGCTCGAGAAGATCGGCCCGGACCAAGAGATCTATCGTGGGCCCGTCCGTGATGATGAGATCGAAGGCCCCGGGATCGTTCTGGAGCCGGGCGATGCACTCAGGCGCTTGTCCGTACTCTTCGATGCGGACCGCAATGCCGGTCCGCTCCTTGAACTCGTCCAATACGGACTGGTCATAGTACTCTTCCCAGTTGAGAAGGATGAGTTCGACCGCGTCTGACGGCGGCGCAGGCAACGGATCGCCGCAGGAAAGACAGGAGAAACATGCGCAAACCGCAACCGAGAGCGCACACAGTCCGTTGACGATCCTGCCCATTGCTCCTCTCCTTCCGCGGCGCCCGACCGCGGAATTCCGCGGTCCAGCCCAAGCACGCCGTAGCGAAAGAAACCGATCACGCAACAGCTATCATAGCACAAGATCAGCGATTCTGAGATGCCGTCGAATCGAGAGTCCAGGTGGGCGCAGCCGCTGTGACTGTTCCGGCTCAGTCCGCGAGACACAAGGAATCGCGTGATCGAAAAGCCCGGCCAAGACCATTACTGTAGGTGAAATACACGGGAGGATTCGTTATGACCACACGCACGCTGTTCGCGCTGACAATCTGTACGGCCCTGGGGTTCGCCGCTGTGGCCGCGGATTCAACGCCGTATGAGGGGATGATCGTGGCCTGTGAGCAGGCGCGTCCCGGCTATGTGATCCTGGACCCGGACGCGGACTGGAGCGACCCGGCCGCGGTGGTGTGGGAATGGAAGGCCGCCGATGCGCCGAAACTCAAACGCTGGGAAGGGGCCTGGTTCGGCAATCCAAGCGACGCCAAGCCGGTGATGGGAGGAACACATCTGCTGGTCTGCGCGTCGGGTGGCGGTGTGGCGTTGATCCGCGTCAAGGACAAACGGCTGGTTTGGTACGCGCTTGCCGGGGGCAACACCCACTCCATCGAGATCCTACCGGACGGCAACATCGTCAGTGCGTCAAGCACAGGATCCTATCTCGCCGTGTTTGACACAAGCAAACCACTCAAGGACCCGCGGAAACCCAATCCGGAGAAGATCACGTTGTCGAGCGCGCACGGTGTTGTGTGGGACGCGAAGCGCGAGCGCCTCTGGGCAATCGGCGGGGAAGCCTTGAAGCGATACCGCTACACCGCGGACAGTGGTACGCCGACGCTGGTGGAGGAGGCCTCGTTCCAACTGCCGGGGTACGGCGGCCACGACTTGTTTCCCGTGGCGGGAGAAGACCGCCTCTACCTCACATCCGATAGGATATGGACGTTTGACCCGGAGGCGGAGACCTTCGCGTCGTGCTTACCACTAGGTGGTGTCAAGAGTGTGTCGAAACGGGACGCAACCGGTTCGGTCATCTTCATGAAGGCAACCGAAGTCTGGTGGTCGGACACAATACGATTCATGGATGACAAGCGCCTGATGACACTTCCCGGAGCCCGCTTCTACAAGGCGCGTTGGTGGGTGCCCAACCGGTTCAGTTACCCCGACACCCAATGAGCGAACGCCACTGACGCGACTAAGCCTCAGCCCTTGCCGGGAAAGCTGACGTGTACGTCAAAGGTCACTGGCAACCCCTCATTCGGTGCTACGAGCACGTTCTTGACGATGTACGGGATGGCCACGTCCTTCTCCGTTCCGGCCGTCGCCGTTCCCTTGGCACTGAGGGGCAGGAACACCGTCTTGCCCGCCGGCAACTCGAATGTCGCAGGGAACCCAACGCCGTCGACGCGTCCGTTGGCTTCGAGTTGATACGTGAGGCTCGATCCGTTGTGGATGGACACCAAACCCGCTTTCCGGGGCGCCAACGACACGTCGCCGTGCGTCACCTCGACGGTGCCGTGGAACAGGGGGCCGACGTACTGGGCTTCGCCGACCAGCATGCCGCATCCGAAGGCCACGGTACGACGCGCGCGAAGGGCGTCCAGGATCGCCTTCTCCGACCGCCCCTCCGCAAACACGAGGGTCATGCTGCGCATCTGGCCAGCGGCCGGATCGTGCCGTTCGTCGACCAGCCCGTGGACGTCGGTGTTTCCCATCATGGTAAGATTGTGCTCCAAGCACCAGGCATGGGCGTGCGGGTAGTATCGGTTGCCGTTAAACACCTCGATTCCACGCATCCACCCCTTCTCGAGATACTCGCGCTGCGGCTTGCTCGCGGAGGCGTCGTTCAGGTCTTTCGTGGGTGGGTGATTCCAGATCAGGAAGGCATCCTGGTCGATGGCGGCCTGCACCGACTCCCGGTTCTTCTTCTGATTGAGCGGACGGGTATCGGACAACCCGAGGGCGTTGAAGTGTCCATGGGGTTCCATACGGGTGATTTCGCCGCCTCTGATGAGAATAAGGTGCCGCCGGTCGGCCTCGGGTTTGGCAATCTCATACGCGCGGTTTCCGTTGGATTTGTCCACGTCGCCGTTGCCCGATTGGTGCTCGACGTGGTCCGTGATGGCAATGGCATCCAGGCCATGGCGCCACGCCTCGCGGACCCGCACCGTGGGCCAGACCTCGCCGTCGGAGAAGACGGTGTGCATGTGGAAATCGCACTTCAGGGTGACGTATCCCGGCAGGTCGGGAAACGCGACCTCGGTGCGCGTCTCCGCGGTTGCGGTCCAGGCAATCAGAACGATCAGGGCCAGCGAGAATCCAAGAAGGGCATAACGGCGCATGTCGGCGTTCCTCCAGATGGTCTTTCGCATTCGTGAGCTCGAGGGAGGTATCAGGATACTGGGGAGGCGCGGCATTGTTCAACGGCCCGAAGGCGAGCGTGGTCCTCGGGGCATAGGTACACACTAGCGGTTTGGCGCGAAGCGACGGTGTCGTGTACCGTAGTGGCACCACGGCGCCGCGGGAATGCCGATTGGACGAGGAAAGGATCGCGGGCATGACAAAGATCGTAGGAAGTGTTATGGCGATGGCGTTGGTTGCGTTCGGCGCTATGGCCAAGGGGCCGGACAAGGATCTGGAGGCCCCCGGCGCCGAGACGGCCCTTCGGATGAACCAGATGCAGGTCGTGGGCACGCACAACAGCTACCACGTGAAACCGCCCGAACCCCTGTTCTCGCAGATCAAAGTGGTCTACCCGGATGCCGTGACGTGGGACTACACCCATGCGCCCCTGGATGTGCAACTCGAACGGGGTGTGCGCAGCTTTGAACTCGACGTGTACCACGACCCGGCCGGTACGAAGGTACTCCATGTTCCCCAGTACGACAAGGGCACGACATGCGAAACGCTGGTGGACGGGCTGACAACGATCCGCGAATGGTCGAAGGCGCACCCGCGACACGTGCCGGTGATCGTACTGGTCGAGTTGAAGGACGAACCCATCTCCCAGGTGGCCACGCCCATCCTGCCGTTCGACAAGGCCGCCATCGACCAGGTGGACCGCGAGATCCGGCAAGTGCTCAACGAGAAGCGGTTGCTCACGCCGGACGACGTGCGGGGAGACGCGGCGACCTTGTCCGATGCCATCCACACGGATGGATGGCCCTTGCTGGAAGAGGTGCGCGGCACGGTGATGCTGGTGCTCCACGCGCGTGGGGCGCATGCCCGGCACTACACAGCCGGAAGCCCGTCGCTGGAAGGGCGCGCCATGTTCATCGAATCGCGGGTGGGCACCCCCTACGCATCCGTGTTCATCCGAAACGACCCACGCGACCCGGGCATCCCGGAACTGGTGAAGCAGGGCTACATCGTCCGGACTCGCGCCGACAGCGATCTGCGTCAGGCCGCCGCCAACAACACGGCGCGCCGCGACGCGGCCTTCCCGAGCGGCGCGCATATCGTCAGCACGGACTTCCCTCCAGGTGAGGCCCACGCCGACACGGGGTATGTGGTAGCGCTTCCCGGCGGCGCATGCGCAAGGCCGAATCCGGTCAACGGGGGCTCCTAGCCGGCGCGATCACGTGACGATAAGAACCGCTTCTTCCCCGGCAATGCCCTACGGCTGACCCTGCGCCAGGTACGCGATGGCTCCCAGGAATTGGATGGGCGCGGTCACGATGTCGACGGCGCCCGCGGGCACAAGGGCCGCGCCGGCCAGCATGGGATGCTCCACGTCGTACGGGCGTAGCCGGAACTCCAGTCTGTCGTTCCGTCCGGCTCGTTCGAACAGGTACGCGAAGGCCAGGAGACGCGCATCCTCGCGTTGGCCGATCTCGCCGGTCGAGCCAAGGGGGCCACTGGGCATGAGCCGTTCAGGGGGCTGAACCAACCGGATGGGAATCTCCTCCATCGTGCGCCGGGCCACCTCCGAGTCGGCCGGCCAGCCCGGAGCGATCCGCCTTCGGCTCAGTTCGATGTAGCGTCGCCGTCGGTTGGGTTCATTCTCTTGATACAGGTGAAGCGGCACGTCGATGTGGTGCCGGCCGTCGCGGCGTTCGCCTCGGTAGGTGATGGTGCCCGCGAAGCACACGATGAGATGGTTGTTGCCGGTGAGGTAGGCCTTCTCGATAGGCCTGCACGCATCGCCGTTGCACGGCGTGCGGGTGCACTTGTGTACGGCGTTGGTGGCGGCACACCCCGACACCGTCACGGCAGCCACGAAAAACACCACATGCCACGACTTCGCCACGGCTTCCCCCCCGTCACGTCGATAGGGTTCAGACGGTCAACTCCAACGGATTCGTGTAGATCCACGGCGTCCACTCGTCGACGATGTCCAATTCCACTTCGACACGGTACTTCCCGGGTCCTTCGGGCCGCCAGTCGAGTTCGGTGCCTTCGCATTGGTAGACCTGCTCGCCGTCTTTCACCACCGTGAAGCGTCCCGCGTGAGGTGAGGCGGCCCGCAAGCGGACGCCGTCACCGAAGGGCATGGATTCGCCCATCACGGCGCGCTGTCCCCCACTTTCGGCGAAGTACACAAACTCGCGGCAATCGGCGATCATGTCAAACCCAATGAACACACGACCTTCCTTCATCCCGTCGAGAAGCGCCTCTTCGGTCAGTTCCTGAGCCAGCACGTGCGTCGCCACGTATTGCGTCATGCGTTCGTACGGGTCCAGTTGGAATCGGAACAGTTCGCGGTC
>JAAEQP010001367.1 GCA_024231375.1 bacterium
GGGTCGCGCGGAATCGGGCGCGCCTGCGCCGATCTGTTCGCCCGCGAGGGCGCCCGCGTCGCCATCTGTGGCCGGAATGGCGAAGCGGCCGAGACAACCGCCGCCGAACTCGCGGAGGCCACGGGCTCAGCGGTGCGAGGGTTTCAGGCGGACGTCGCCGATTCAGCCGCCGTCGATGCTCTTGTGAAGGCCGTTCGGGAAGCGCTTGGGCCAGTGGCCATTCTGGTCAACAACGCCGGCATCGCGCGGCCCGGTCTCGTCATGCGGGTGAAGGACGAAGAATGGGCGTCCGTGTTGAACACAAACCTTGCCGGGGCGTTCTATTGCTGCCGCGCCGTGTCCCTCGACATGCTGCGTGCGCGGTGGGGGCGCATCGTCAACCTGTCCTCCGTCATCGGCCTGCGAGGCCAGGCCGGGATGGCCAACTACGCGGCGGCCAAGGCGGGCCTCATCGGATTCACCAAGGCACTGGCCAAGGAATCCGCCAGCCGCAACATCACCGTGAATGTCGTGGCGCCGGGATTCATCGAGACCGACATGACGTCGGAGTTCACCGACGAAATGCGCGAAGACATTATCAAGCGCACACCCGTGGGCCGACAGGGCACCGTCGACGAAGTCGCGACGGCTGTTCGCTTCCTCGCCACGGAGGGGGCTTCGTACGTGACAGGCACCGTCCTCCAGGTCGATGGCGGTCTCGGCGTGTAGTCCCCGCGAGTCGGCCCAGTAGCCCGCGGTCGCCGAACGCGGGTACCGAGGGGACAGTGCCTTCTCCGCTCGGCTGACCCTCAAGATGGACCGCATCTGTTCCCCGCAATCAGCCGCCTTCGGCGAAGGCGGTGTACTCCTGGTACGTCGCGGCCGCCGGACGCGACTCCCGTGATGGCCTTGCCTTTTCTCTATCCCGCCTTCCTTCACGCCGTGGTATCCTTCACCCACCAAACCGGGTCTTTCCTTCAGAGCATGCTCGTAGAGGAACAGAAACGTGGAAGAGTTGGCAACATTGGTGGAGCGGTCGCGTTCGGGCGACTTGGCGGCGTTCGAAGCGCTTGTGCGCCGTTTTCAGGACATGGCCTGCGGCTACGCGTACTCCATTCTGGGTGACTTTCACCTGGCGGAAGACGCGGCCCAGGAAGCGTTCGTCGACGCGTACGGCAAGCTGGAGCAGTTGCGCGAGCCGAAGGCGTTCGCCGGATGGTTCAGGCGGATCGTGTTCAAGCATTGCGACCGCGTGATGCGACGGAAGCGCGTGCCGACGGTGCCGCTTGAGGCGGCGCCGGACGCGTCGGCCTCGTGCGACACGCCCGCTCAGCAGGTCGAGCGCCGCGAACTGGCCGAGCAAGTGCTGGAGGCCGTCTCATCGTTGCCGGAACACCAACGCACCGCCACCGCCCTCTTCTACATCAACGGGTATTCTCAAAACGACATCGCCGAGTTTCTCGAAGTGCCGGTGACGACGGTGAAGAAGCGCCTGCACGATTCGCGGAAGCGGCTGAAGGAAAGGCTCCTGATCATGGTAGAAGATACGCTGAAACAGAATGCGCCCGACGAGCGCTTCTCGCAGAAGGTCATCGATGAATTGCTCCATCGTCCGAAGCCGATGGAAATGGAAAGCCATCCCGTGCGCCAGGCTCTAGACGCCGTCCGGGGCGCGTTGCCCGAGTACGAGTTCGTGGAGGGCGACGAGGTCATCCCCAAACAGGACCCGGAAGGCGTCTACGACAGCCACGACCATGTCTATCATCGCGACGACGACACGATCTTGCGCAGTTGCACGACCATCACGACGATCCGGGCCGCCATTGGGCGAAAACCTCCGGTACGCATTATGACGGCGGGCCGTGTGTTCCGCCCCGACAAGTCCA
>JAAEQP010001368.1 GCA_024231375.1 bacterium
AATGTCCGTGCCGCGCCCCGCCATGTTTGTGGCGATGGTGATGGCGCCCATCTTGCCGGCGTTGGCAACGATGGAGGCCTCCCGTTCGTGATGCTTTGCGTTGAGCACCTGGAAGTCGTCCACGCCTAGTTCCTGCAGGATCTGGGCCACGCGCTCCGACTTCTCGATGGAAACCGTCCCCACCAGAACAGGGCGCCCGCCCTCGTGGATTCGTGCAATTTCTTTGGCCACGTGCCGGAATTTCCCTTCCTCCGTGCCGAAGACAAGGTCCGTCTGGTCATCGCGAATCAACGGCAGGTTGGTCGGAATCTGGAGCACATCCAGGTCGTAGATCTGGGCGAACTCAACGGCTTCGGTCAGCGCCGTACCCGTCATTCCCGAGATCTTGTTGTAGAGTTTGAAATAGTTCTGATAGGTGACCGTGGCCACGGTCTGCGATTCGAATTGAACGGCGACGCGCTCCTTCGCTTCAATCGCTTGGTGCAGCCCGTCCGAGTAGCGCCGCCCCTCCATCATGCGCCCCGTGAACTCGTCCACGATGAAGACTTCGCCGTTCTTCACGACGTACTCGTCGTCCTTCTTGTAGAAATTGTGTGCCCGGAGCGACTGCTCGACCATGTGCACAATGCCCAGGGCGTCGTCCGTGTAGAGGTTCTCGACGCCGA
>JAAEQP010001369.1 GCA_024231375.1 bacterium
ATCTGCTGGGTGCACTGGGCGACGCGAATCGCCGGATGCAGCTCGCGAAGGAGCGCGGACACATGGTCGAGATGAAGGGAGGAAGCTTCTCCGGTCGCGTACTGGACAACGTCGCCAATGCCGCGCGTTCAGGCAGCGGATTCAACCCGCTCTTCCACGCTGCGTTCCCAGGGCGGAACCTGTTTCGCGACGACCACGTGGGCCTCAACTTCGAGCACATCTTCAACGGCGCCACCGCCGACCGCGATATCGCCATGTTCACACCCCGCAGGGATGCCTGCACCATTTCGCAGCCCTCGCCCACGAGCGTGTCGCTTCACTGGCCGGCGGCCGAGTCGGCTTGGGGCATAGAATGCACGCTGACGTATTCGCTCGCGGCGGAGAGTGCCATCGACATCAAGTTCGAATGCACGTCGACCAAAGACAAGTTCCCGCTGGGATACGTGGCCATGATGTGGGCCAGCTACATGAACCACACGAAAGGACGCGAGATTCACTTCTACGGAAAGAACGGCGACACAGAGGGATGGACCACCTTCGGAGAGAAGACGGAGGACGGGTTCGAAACC
>JAAEQP010001370.1 GCA_024231375.1 bacterium
CACCGCCTTCGCTACCTCAACGATGTCTCGCCCGTACTCATCCAACACAGCCGATACAGTGGCTGTCACCGTGCGTGCTGCGGGTGCCTCTGATTCGAGGCGTTCGACGGTCGCCCGAAGGGAGTCGCGTTCGGATTCGGCCGAAACGAGTTTATCCCGTAACCCCAACATGCCCAACCCTCTCAACGTCGCCAAACGCCTCGCCTCTTCCGCCCGCTTGCGCTCGGCGGCTAGCTGGGAGCGGTAGTAGGGAAAGCACGGCTCGCCTTCGCCGATAACCATCCCACATTCTTCGGGGCTGTTGACGCCGTCGTCGTCGTCGTCTGAATCGATGTTGAAGCGATAACACCCCCTTGAACACACCGCCTCCCCGTCCACCATCTTCGGCTTAATCTCACTCATCGCCGCCCCCTTCCAGGAGGGCGCGGAGTTGGTTTAACAACTCCCACCCGGGCGCGTGGTCGGCATCGCTCACAATCCCCCTCACCGCCTCGATTATCGCTTGCGCTGCGGCGAGCATCGCCCTGACTTGCTCGATTTCATCACGTTGGGCTTCGACTGTCTTGCGCGCCGCGGCGAGTTCGGAGCGGAGTTGGGCAATCTCATCTAGAAGTTCCGTGGGTTTCATGAGCCGCCCCCGTCCAGGATTTCCCGCAACGGGTGATATAGAGGTCTGCCGGGACACTCGTGTGATGCGCGCTCCCATGCCCTCACCGCCTCGACGGTCGCCCGCAGTTCGAGCACCGCCTTCGCTACCTCAACGATGTCTCGCCCGTACTCATCCAACACAGCCGATACAGTGGCTGTCACCGTGCGTGCTGCGGGTGCCTCTGATTCGAGGCGTTCGACGGTCGCCCGAAGGG
>JAAEQP010001371.1 GCA_024231375.1 bacterium
AGGGTTCCGGCGATCTCCGGTATGGTCAGGCCGGCGAACGCCTTGAGCTCCATGATCCTGCTCTTGCGCGGCTCGATCTCTTCAAGGCGCCGCAAGGCGTCGTCGAACGCCAGGATCTCTTCCGGATCTCCCTGAACGTACACGGGAAGCTCGGCGCTCAACACCACCTTGGGCACGTCACGGCCACGCTTGGCAGCGTGGCGCTGCCGTGCATGGTCGACCAGCAGGAGGCGCATCATCTGGGCCGCGGTGCCGAAGAAATGCCACGCGCTCTCCCAGTGGACGGTGCGCCGCTCGTTGAGCTTCATGTAGAGCTCGTTGACCAGGGCGGTCGGCTGGAGCGTATGGTCGGAGTCCTCGCGCTCGAAGTACTGCCGGGCAATGGCGCGCAGATCGTCGACGACGAGTGGCATCAACTTCTCCAGGGCCTCGGGATCGCCCTGGTTCCAGGCTTCAAGGAGCCGCGTGACGTCATTCTTGGTGTCCATTGCCCTCATGATACCGCTGGCGGGGGTACGGCCATCCGGGGACGGGTGCGCCCCGTCCCCCGATGCGGAGCGCTCCTACCGCTTCACCTCCTTGAGCGTCAGCCGATAGCCGCCCGACACCCGGTCAACGCCGCCATGCACGCGGACGTAGTAGATCGCCGTTCCGACCAACGTCTTGACCATCCGAACGCCGTCGCCGTCGTCGATGGCGAACGCCAGCCGATGACCGTAGACGTCGTAGATCTCGCCCACGAGCCCGGGCATGCCGGCGTCGATCGTGATCTCGACCGCCGGGCGCTCGCCCTCCCCGACGAAAACGGCAAAGGTGTCCTCGTCGTCGAAATGCTGGTTGAGGAGCTCGGCATGCACCTCAGCGTCAAGATCCAGCGGGGTCGCGCAGCCGCGGACGTTGCCGTGATCGTCATCGGTGGCACAGCCGTCGTGCTCGGGGACGAACCGCAGGGGATCCGGGTCGATCTCTTCTTCCATCGGGTCACCGTCCTTGACCTCGACCGCGTTGGTGAAGACGACATGAAGTTTATAATCGGCGAGGAGACGGCGGGGATCGTCCGCGCTGGCGCAAACCTCGACGTTCCCGGCGGCCGGGATCTCGACCGTCAGTGACGACGCCGTGGCGTCGAGCAAACGGCCTTCACCGTTGAAGTCGAGCCGCAGCGCGGGGGCGTCGGGATCGTGGAGGGTGGCGTCGAGGTAGAGCGTACCGACCGCCGCGAGGTAGGCCGGAAAACACTCCTCCGGCACGCCTCCAGGACGGCGGAGGACGCGGTGGAAACCGGGTTCGATCACCGGAGCGCCGAACGCGGGCTGGATCGCAAAGATCCAGGCGAACACCAAGGCAAGGCTTCTGAGCTTGGGCATTGCTGCCTCCTTGAAGACCGAGTGCCGCGTCATTGCGACGCTCTGTCTTCCAGGTAGGCAAGGCTTGGAGGAATCGCGCAGACAGGGGAAAGACAGCGGCAGGGGACCGATCCGGGAGTCGTCCCCGCGTCTATGATCGAAGGGTGCCCAGCGCCCGCCAACGCAGGAGCCTGAACCATGCCGACGCAGACCCACGACCTCGTCCTCGAGCTTCATGACACCACCGTCCGGGAAGAGACGGACGCCAACGGCAACGTCCTCGTCCGGGCCACCGCCCGCGCGGTGCTGGTCTACGTCCCACCGGACGGAGAGCCCGAACGCAGCAAGGCGTTCGCCCTGACGTCCCCGATCGGCCCGATCGAGAAGGACGACCTCGACTGGTACCTCGAACGCTACTACCGCTGGCCTACGAGCGTCTTCCGGGAACGCGCCCGCGGCATCGAAGCCCAACTTCCCGTCTGGGGACAACGGATCCGTGACGCCGTCGTCAACGACACCACCCGTGACGTCTTTGAACGCTGGCGCCAGTCAAACGGCACCTCCACAAGACGTTTCACCGTCCAGGTGGACGATGTGAACGTCGGCGCCGCGCAGCTGCTCACCGTCCCCTGGGAGCTTCTGTACGGCGGCGACACACTCGTGCAACGGCGCGTCTGGCGCCAGGAGCCGGCCAACGTCCTTCCGATATCAACGCCGATCCGCGTTCTGCTCATTACCGCCCGTCCTAACGAGGACGTCGATCACCGCGTCTGCGCCCTGCCGCTCTTCGACGCCTTCGACACCCTGGGCAGCCTGGCGGAGATCACCGTCCTGCAACCCGCGACGGTCAAGGCGATGCGGAACGAGCTTCAACGCGCCAGCGTCGACGGACGTCCCTACCATGTCGTCCACTTCGATGGTCACGGCCGTTACGACATGGAGAAAGGGACCGGCGGTCTGGTTTTCGAGAACGAGGGGAGCGCCGGGGTTGTTCGACGGCGTCGGTTCTTCTTTCCGGCAGAGGACTTCGCTGTGATCCTCAAGCACTGCCGCGTCCCGGTGGTGATCCTGCAGGCGTGCCAGACCGCGACCACCGAGGACGACGTCACCGCATCCGTCGCCGGACGACTGAACCGTGAAGGCGTCCCTACGGTGATCGCCATGAGCCACTCGGTCCTGGTGGAAACGGCCCGCCGTTTCTTCACCGCCTTCTACCGCGAGCTGGTCTCCGGTGTCCGGATCGGGGACGCCATGTTCAAGGCACAGCAGGAACTGCGGAGTGACGACTTCCGCATCCACGTCTTCAAACACGAGCTCCGTCTCCAGGATTGGTTCGTTCCCGTCCTCTACCAGGACGAGGACCCGGTCCTGGTGCAGACGCCACCGCCCGAAATCTTGCAGAACGCGTTCGTGGAAGAACGCCGCCTCGCCCTTGGAGACGTTCCCGAGCCGCCGGATCATCGATTCGTCGGTCGGAGCCGAGAGCTTCTCATCGCGGAACGATTGCTGGCACTGGAACCCTACATCGTTCTGCGCGGCGAAGGCGGCGAAGGCAAGACGGCCTTGGCGGTCGAGCTCGTTCGCTGGCTTGTTCGCATCGGACGTTATGAACGGGCGGCGTTTGTCTCGTTGGATCATCACCCGGACGCCAAGGCGGCTCTCTTTGAACTGGGTCCGCAGTTCGACGCGGGCTTCGTGTCCAAGGCGGCGCAGGATCCGGACAACGCGACGCGGCTCTTGAAGGACGCATTTGCGCGGGAACGAACCGTTCTCATCTTCGACAACATGGAGACGGTCCTGCAAGATGAGGATGCCAAGGAACAGGTCCTGGACCTCGCTAAGGAGCTTATAAGCGTCGATGGAACATGCATCGTCTTCACGTCGCGGGAGCACTTGCCGGAGCCGTTCAACGAGAACGACGTGGACATCAGTCGCCTGGATCGGCGAGATGCAGTCCAGGTAGTGGTCAACGTTCTCGGACAGGAAAACAGTGTCCCCTACGTGGAGGGCGAGGGGGAGAGTGAGGACGAGATCGTTAAACTGGTGGATGCCGTGCAAGCGCATGCGCGAAGTCTCGTTCTTTTGGCACCTATCGTGGCGGAGCGGGGCGTCAAGGCGACGACGGAGGACATGCGGGGTGTGCTTGAAGAGATGGAGGCGCGGCATCCGGGGGATCGGGAGCGTTCTCTTTTTGCTAGCGTTGAGTTGTCGTTGAGGCGTTTGCCTGAGGGGATGCGGGAGCGGATTCGTCCGTTGGCGATGTTTCATGGCGGTAGCTACCTCGGATCGATCTCCCCGATGCTCGGAATCACAGATGGAGCAGAAGTCGTCCAAATTGGGAAGGTGCTCGCCAGTGTCGGGCTCGGTGAGATGCTATCATATGATTACTTGCGCCTGCACCCGGTGCTCGGTCCGGTACTCGACTATGAGATGAAGGACGACGAACGTCGCAAGGCACAGCGTTTGTGGGTGGAGACGACGGTGGCGCTGACGTCTTTTCTGAACGAGCAGCGGCCCAAGAACGCCAAATTGGCCGCATCCCTGACACTTATGGAACTACCGAACCTGCTCGCCGTTATGGATCACCTCTTGAAGAACGCTTCCGCCGAGCAGACGATTGGCGTGGCGACGTCGGTCGAGGAACTTCTCCAGAGACTTGGACGTCCGAAGGCGATGGCGCGAATCGTTCGTTTGCGGGAGAAGGCGGCGGAGGTGCTGGCCGAGTGGGGTTCGATACGGGTCGAATCTGAATCGGCGTCGGTGGACCGTCTCCTCGATTCTGGACGGGTGGCGGAGGCGATCGACGCGGCGCGCGGCTTGGTGGAGCATTGCCTGGCGGCGGGCGAGGATGCTTACGCGATGGCGCCCTATGACATAGCCATGAGTCAATGGAGACTTGGGTGCGCTTTGGAGATGGGTGGCGCTGCTGAAGAGGCGATAGCGCCGCTTGCCGAGGCGCAGACGCGATTCCAAAGGCTTGCCGATGACGGGAACGTTGCCGCTGAGCTGATGGCGAACAACTGTGTCATCGACACTGGTAATTGCCTCCACACTCTTGGGCGGTTGGAGGAGGCGGGAAAGGCTTATGAGGCGTCCATTGTGTGGGCCAAAGAGCTGGGCGCCACACGCGATCTCGCTGTTGCCAGCGCTAACCTTGGGGCCGTCCGCCGCGACCAGCGGCGGTTCAAAGACGCTACCGACAGCCTTACGGAAGCACGGGAGACGTTCGAGGAGCTTG
>JAAEQP010001372.1 GCA_024231375.1 bacterium
AACAAGGGCAAACTTCTTGACGTCCGCCGACTGAGGCAATTGAAAGAACGGATCGTGGTACGCCCCACCGTCAGTGTCGTTTGCCCTTGCCACCCTCGACGAGCTTCCGCCGGGCAGGGGGTGGTGCCCGGGAAATCCCCCCATTCATGCGCTAAACATGCAACTCATACCGTTGGGTAGGTGCGGACTCGGTGATGGTGCGCATGGGCGGCCACGGTGGGCCGCAACTACGTCGGTGCTCGGGTTTTCGGCCGGACCCCGAGCCTCTCGAGGAGGCGACTCGCCCAACCGGCTCATCTGGGGTATTCTGAAGTCATGCATCCCGTCTTCGCCGATCCGGAGGATCAGAACATCAGAAAAGTGAAAATCGTTGCTTCCTCGGATATGCCGTACGTGCGCGAGGCCTTCGGCACCCTGGGCGAGACGGTGATCATGGACGGCCGTTCCATCGCGACGGAAGACGTGCGCGACGCCGATATCCTGGCCGTCCGCTCCACCACCAAAATCGACCGCACGCTGCTCGAAGGAAGCACGGTCAAATTCGTGGGAACGGCCACCATCGGCACCGATCACCTCGATAAAACGTACCTCGAACGTGCGGGAATACGCTGGTGCCATGCCTCCGGCTGCAACGCAACGAGCGTATCGGAATACGTTTTCGCCG
>JAAEQP010001373.1 GCA_024231375.1 bacterium
GTCACGACGATGCTGCTGGTCGATCCGGCCCGCGAAGATCCCGCCTCGGGCGGAACGCGTATGCTACCCACCGAGATCTGGTATCCCGCCACGGACGACACGCGGGATTTGCCGAAGAACGAGTTGTTCGATTTCTTTCAAGGCAAGGCACCGCTCCTGAGTCCGGTACTCAAGGCGGCCTTTGGCGCAGACCTCCTCGCGGCCAACAAGATCTTCCAGAACTTCGCGGTACGCGACGCACGAGGCCGCGACGGCAAGTTCCCGCTCGTCGTATTCTCGCACGGCAACGGCGGCCTGCGCATGCAGAACGCCTTCTGGGCCGAACACCTGGCAAGCCACGGCTACATTGTCGCGGCGCCCGACCACACGGGCAATTGCGCGGTCACCTTCATCAACGGCAAACTCATCCCCTTCGCGGACTCGGACGAGGGACGCACGCTTGCGGCGAAGTTCCGTCCCCAGGATGTTTCCTTTGTCATCGACACCATGACGCATATGCACAAAGGTGGCGACAGCCGCTTCACCGGCAGAATCGACCTCGACCACATCGCGGTCTCGGGGCATTCCTTCGGCGGCTACACGAGCACGTGGGTGGCGGACGAGGACCCGCGGGTGGACGTCATCATTCCGATGGCTGGCGTGGCCAAGGACCGCCAGGGCTGCAAGATTCCCGCGCTGATCCTCTTCGCCGCGGAGGACGACACACTCGGAAACGAAGGCGTCGCGCGCATACGCCAGTATTACGCGGCCTGCCAAGGCCCGCGCTATTCG
This sequence comes from bacterium, assembly GCA_024231375.1. Next base: position 772 of record JAAEQP010001373.1, read on the forward strand.
GTCGAATTCGTGAACGCCGGGCAC
>JAAEQP010001374.1 GCA_024231375.1 bacterium
GACCAGGCTCAGGACCAGCGAGAGCCGCACGGTCATCAGTCGGAATCGTCTTAGGCGTTCCACCCCATCTCCTTTGCTATGAGGCGGTATGCCCCGTAAATCCCCGAACCAATACCAAGAAAGATCATGAGTACCAGCAGAAGGCCACCGGTCTCGAAACGTGTGTCCAAGTATATGCCGCAGAGTACTCCGGCAACAACGCTCAAGGAGACGACGAGCCCCAACTGGCCCACGAGAGCCACGGCGGAGAGGACGGGGCGCTCAGCGTCAGTGCCTTGCGTCGACCGTTCCGGGCCGGATTCGGGAGGCTCATTCATGGTCGCCTCCATGGCGGTTCGTCAAGGGGTGTCCGCGCCGCGGGACTCCTCTTCGACATAGACCGCCGGGTCGATTCGGATGAAGTGCCGCAGAACCATCTCGGCGAGAAGCCCCATGCTGACGGTCATGACGCCGGTCGCGCAGAGCACCATTCCCGCGGCGAGCAGAGCGCCAAAGAGCGGGCCGGGCGACAACACCAGCGCGATTGCGAGACTACACACAAGGGAAACGAGGCCGAGAAGGGCCTGCAAGCATCCCAACTTGCCGAAGAAATGCCCCGGCTGATGCCGGTACCGGCTGAGGAACCACATGGTGAGCACGTCGAGGGCGCCTCGCGAGAAGCGTTCGAAGCCGTACTTGGACTGGCCGTAGCGACGGGGATGATGTTCGACCGGGATCTCGCCCACACGGTAGTTCATGCTGTGGGCCATCACGGGAAGCAGCCGGTGCATCTCGCCGTAGAGCCGCAAGTGCTTGACGACATCGGTACGAAAGGCCTTGAACCCGCAGTTGATGTCGTGAAGGGGCAATCCAAATACCCACGAGGTGAATCGGTTGTAGATGCGTGACGGAAATGTCTTATGCCACGGGTCGTGGCGCTTCACTTTCCAGCCGCCCACCATATCGTAGCCTTCGTCGAGTTTCTCCAGGAAGCGCGGGATCTCCTTGGGGTCGTCCTGCAGGTCCGAATCCATGGTGAACACGACATCGCCGCCGCCGGCGTGGGCGAATCCGGCGGCCAGGGCGGCGGACTTGCCGAAGTTGCCCCGAAGCCGCAGAATCTCGACGCTCGCGTAGCGTTGGGCCAACGCGTTCATCTCGTCGCCCGAGCCGTCGGTGCTACCGTCGTCCACAAACAGAACGCGGCACTCGTGTTCGGCGGCATGTTCCAGGATGCCCTCCGTGAGGGCGGCGAGCGTCTCGCGTTCGTTGTATACGGGAATGACAAATGTGATTTTCATGGGGCTCCTGCTCGTATGTGGGCGCATTGTAGCACGAGTGACCGGCGTGTCTCACGGGGTATCACATCCGGGCAGGGCAATCGCACTAAAAGCTAGACCTGCATGATGAGTTCTTCGAGGTAGGAGTTGTCCCATGCAGCTTGTTTACGCTTTCCCTTGACGCCGCGCTTGC
>JAAEQP010001375.1 GCA_024231375.1 bacterium
TATGTCCACACAACCACAAGGAGATTCGTACGTGGCCAAGACGCTTCCGCAATTCACACTGGCACTGGCGATTCTGCTGGTGACGAGCCGCATCTCGGCCTCTACCGACGCGGGCCGCATCACGGTTAGCGCCAGCGGGCATTACATCGTCTATGGCGGCAAGACGCTGATGCTCATCGGCGACAGCGGCACCCAGTGCGTGGCCCAGAATGCTAGCGTCGACTACCGGCGTTGGGTGGACGATTGCGCTGATCGGGGCATCCGCATGGTGCATGTGTGGTCGTTCATGGGGCCGCGCCAGAAAGCGGACGGCTCGGCCGTAGAGCGCCGATGGGGCTACGTGTTCCCCGGGCTAGCGCCGTGGGCGCGGCGCGTTTCCGGGTCGCCCGCCGCGGACCAGCTTGGGCGATGGGACCTGACGGTCTTCGATGACGGCAGCGACGACGACCTGGACCACTACTGGCCGCGCCTGCGCGACCTGTGCGCCTACGCCAGAGGCCGCGGCCTCATCGTCGGAATCACGGTTTTCACGGGGTGGTCCAAAGGCAACCACGACGCATGGGCCTATCACCCCTTCAACGTCGCCAATGGCGGCCACCTCACGGACAACAAACAAGCGGTCGTCATCGCATCACCCGGCACGGAGATCTGCCGGGAAACGTGGTCGGAGGACTGGCCCGACGCCAAGAAGACCCAGTGGGTGTGGGAACGGTTGAGCGAAGAGTACATCAACCAACTCAACGGGTTGGGGAACGTCTTCTTCGTGTTCTTCGACGAACATTCGTACAGTGAAGGCAACATGGGCGATCATTTCCTCGAGTTCTTCCGGAAACGCGGCGCCCTGTGGGCCGATTGGCACCCTCGCCGGGACCGGGTGGACTTCGTATACTCGGACACCGTTGCCGGCGCGGACAAGAACGCCTTGGCCGTAGGCGGGTTCGCCGGTACGCCCGTGCGTCCCTACCTCCTTCTCGAAGGCCCTCCCTATGCCGGCCACGACGTGCGTTCGGCCATATGGACCTTCTGCGTGGGTGGTGGACACTACACGTTCCACGGCGACGAACGGCAGGAGACTCCCCGAACCGGCATCATGGGGTACGACCCGCACGTTCCCGATGGCGATCCCGGCATGGACAAACGCGACTGGCTGGGCCACGCGAGCCGCTTCTTCAACGAACACGTCCTTGGTCTCGATGCCATGCGCCCTCACAACGACCTGTGCGACGGTGCATACTGTCTGGCCGACCTAGGCCGCGAGTATGTCGTGCATTCGAAGCGTGACGCCGCAACCGAGTTCGCAGTGGATCTAAGCGCCGTATCCGGCCAGGTCCAGTGCCGGTTCTATGACCCCCGGACCGGCGCCTTCAGCAAGCCCTTCACCCGCACCGGCGGCGCCACCGAATCGTTCACCAAGCCCGACCCCAACGACTGGACACTCCACATCCTAGCCGGGCAATAGAGGGGTTCGGGCACGCGTCACGCATTTCGGCAGCA
>JAAEQP010001376.1 GCA_024231375.1 bacterium
CGCGACCCGATATCTGCCCCGCTCCCAGAATTTGATGTATCCCGAAGCATCACCTGTGGTGATTTCCAGAACCATATAGCCGATATCCCCCGCATCGGAGAATTCGTCGCCGACCGTAATCTGCCTTCGTGCGAAGGGAGCCAGGGAAATCTGGCTGCTAGGGCAGAACGTGAATTCGTATGAGGCGGGCGAGTCGGGGTTCTATGAGCTGCTCGACGCGGTTTCGCGGTTGGACGGGGTGAAGCGCGTGCGGTTCACGTCGCCCCACCCGAACGACTGGAACAACGCCTTGTCGGATTTGGTCACGGAACGGGCCACGGTCTGCAATCAGATCCATCTGCCGTTTCAGGCCGGGTCGAACCGCGTTCTGGAGATGATGAACCGGCGGCACACGATTGAGGAGTATTTGGACAAGGTGCGGTACCTGCGGTCGATCAATCCGGGCGTGGAGATCAGTACGGACCTCATCGTGGGGTTCCCTTCGGAGACGGACGAGGAGTTTGAGTGGACGCTCCGCGTGCTCGAGGAGGTCCGATTCGGTCTGGTGTATTCGTTCAAGTATTCACCACGTCCGGGCACCCGGGCGGCGAAGCGGTTCGAAGACGACGTTCCGCGCGAGGTGAAGGAGGAACGGTTGCAGCGCGTCATCGCGTTACAGGAAGGCATCGATCGGGAACTGAAAAACGCCTATGTTGGAACGGAACAGGAGGTCTTGATTGACGGGGCCCATCCGCGGGAACGGGCCGCGATGAACGGGCGAACGGACGGGTATAGGCCGGTGACCGTTCGGGACGGACAATTGGAGATTGGGGATCTCACGTCCGTTCGTATCTCGGGATGGCGGAACAATTGGCTCGAAGGGGAGGCCCTTGCGGCCGCGGGACGCTCACCGGTTGGTGTGAGCTGACCTCGGACGAAGGAGGGAGGCGGAACGATGGAAGAGCAACGAGAGCGACGTTTGATTGTTGCGGGACTGTTGCGCCTGAACCACGGCGTCCTGCTGGTGCGCCAGCGCGGGGCGGGCGAAGCAGGTGATCACTGGGCGCTGCCGGGCGGGTTGGCGGAACCGGGTGAGGTTCTGACCGAAGCGCTGAAACGGGAGTTGGCGGAGGAATCCGGGCTTTCGGCAGAGCAGTACGGGCAACTGGTGTGCGTGACCCAATTGGTGGACGTGCCGCGCAACCGGGAATCCGTTGCGTTTGCCATCGAAGTGACGGAATGGACGGGCAAGATGGAAGGGCACGATGTGGGCGGCCGGGTGCGCGAAGTGGGTTTTTTCCAGGAGAGCGACGCGCTGGAGCGGCTGGATGCGACGCGTACGGTGATGATGCGGGAACCGATCCAGGCATTTCTCAAGGGCCAGGTCTCGTTGGGCGCGCTCTGGCTGTACCGTGATGAAGGCGACGGGCC
>JAAEQP010001377.1 GCA_024231375.1 bacterium
CGGGTTCCAGACGTTCGGCGAGAACAACTATGGTGCCAGCAATTGCCTGATCGAAGGGAACTACGTCGAGAGTTTCCATGACGGCGTCATCCTTTCGGAGGCGATTCCGTCGAGTGCCGGCGCCCAGATCAGTGATATCACAATCCGGAACAACGTGTTTAACGGCGGCTCGGTCGGAGGCTCTTGGGGCGTGCTGATAGAAGGGGCCGAAGGCATCGAGGTGTATCATAATGTCCTTGTCGACCTGACCAGCCACGGCGTCGGGGTGAGAAGGGGCGGCAGCGCGACCGTGCGGAACAACGTGTTCTACAACGTGCTTGCCGACTACTGGAAGGAGGAAGATTGCGATTTGGTCGGTGGCTACAATGTCCTGTATCCGGCAGGCAGCCAGAGCCACTACGACGCGACAGACCTGCGCGATGTCGACCCGAAGTTTGTGGACTACGCGAATCGCGATTACCGGTTGAGCGCGGACAGCCCGGCCATCGACGCGGGACTTGACCTTGGCATCCCGGACGACATGGATGGGAATGCCCGCCCGGCTGGATTCGGCGTGGATATTGGCCCGTACGAGTATGTCCCGAGCACGGGGCAGGCGCCTTCGTTGGCCATTGGCGCTGCGTCGCAGACGGAGACGACAGGCGGCCCGGTTGAGTATGTTATCACGTACACGAACGCGACGGATGTTTCGCTGAGTGCTGGCGACATCACGGTGAACACCACGGGCTCGGCAACTGGCGAAGTCCAGGTGAGCGGCTCGGGTACGAGCAGCCGGGTGGCTACGTTGAGCAACATCAGCGGCAATGGCACGTTGAGTATCTCACTGGCCGCCGGCACGGCGTCCAATGAGCATGGCAGCGCGCCGGCCGCGGGTCCGAGCGCGACGGTTGACGTGGACAATGACGCTCCGGTCATCACCGTATTGGGTGACAACCCGGTGACGCATGCGGCCGGGGATGCCTACGTCGATGCGGGCGCGACGGCCAGTGACACTCGCGATGGCGACCTGACCAGCCAAATCGATGTCACCAACAACGTGAACGAGGCTGTGCTCGGCAGCTATACGGTTGTTTACCGTGTTGCGGACGAACTGGGCAACGATTCGGGCGACGTGGTTCGGACGGTTAACGTCATCGACACCACGCCTGCCGATACCACGCCTCCGGTCATCACGGTTCTCGGCCAGAACCCGGTGACGCTGGAAGTGGGAACGTCCTATGTGGATGCCGGCGCGACGGCCACGGACGACGTGGACGGCGACCTGACGGCTTCCATCGTCGTCACCAACTCGGTGAACAGTTCCGCACTGGGAACCTACACCGTCTTGTACGAAGTGAGTGATGCTTCGGGCAATTCGGCTTCCGCTTCCCGCACGGTGAACGTCGTCGATACGACGCCTCCGCCGGCCGCGGGGACGTACTATGTGGACGGTTCGCATGGCTCAGCCAGTGACGCGAATCCTGGGAGCGAGGCTGCACCGTGGCTGACGATTCAGCACGCGGCCGGCATCGCCCAGGCCGGCGATACGGTGGTCGTGAAGGCCGGCGCCTATGACGAACGCGTGACGATCTCGCTGGTGAGCGCGACGGCCGAGGAGCCTTTGGCGTTCGTGGCGGAGCCGCGCCGTTCGGTGGACATGAAGGGGTTCGTCGTTGACCGCTCGAATTTCGTGCGCGTTGAGGGCTTCAACATTTCGCACAATAGTTCGGCCGCCTGGGCGGGTGGCGGGATATGGGTTCGCGGGAACGGCGTCGAGGTCGTCGACTGCTACTTCACGCAGATTCCGGCGGCGGCGGTTCAGTTCACGTGGCAGGAGCCGTGGTCGCAAGGATGCGAGATTCGCGACTGCTACGTCTACCGGTGCCAGTTCGGGTTCATCGTGTTCGGACAGGACGCGCTGGTCGAGAACAATGAAGTAGAGGAACTCCAGGATCTTGGTGGCGGGGATGTCGACTATTCCCGCTTCTTCGGAGATAACATCACGTTTAGAGGCAACACGTTCCACGGCATCAAGGCCGAGGACATCGGCTCGGCGCACGTGGACGGGTTCCAGACGTTCGGCGAGAACAACTATGGTGCCAGCAATTGCCTGATCGAAGGGAACTACGTCGAGAGTTTCCATGACGGCGTCATCCTTTCGGAGGCGATTCCGTCGAGTGCCGGCGCCCAGATCAGTGATATCAC
>JAAEQP010001378.1 GCA_024231375.1 bacterium
ACACATACACACCGTCGAAGATGCCGTAGCGTTCCACTGTATCGACCTTGAGCAATGGGTCATTGTCCGCGCAAAGGCGAACAGTTGGACGGTTACGATGTCCGGCGGCCGATCGAGCACGGGCGAGGACACGACGTACCTCAATACCCAAGTATCGCTTACGCTTGAACCAGTGGCGCGGCCGGCGCTGCGCGACAGCATTCTCGCCCTTATTAACAGGATACCGCCACTGGATACGATAAGTGCGCCGCCGGCCGTTGAGGACGACGCGGATGCCTACACAATGGAACTCTGTCTGTTCGACCACCATTTCGGGATGCTCTCGTGGCACGCCGAGACGGGCGAGGACTACGATATTGGGGTAGCGCGCAGGGTCTATCTGTACGCCGTCGACAAGGCACTAGCGCAGGCAGGGCAGTACCCGCTCGCCAGGGTAGTGATCCCGATCGGCAACGACTTCTTCCACATGAACGACCAAGCGGCGGTCACTCCGCGAGGGCATAACAAACTCGACACCGACTGCCGGTTGGCAAAGGTCTCCGAGGCCGGCCAGCCGACGGCCCTCGAGGCGGTTAAGCGCGTCGCGAAGTTGGCGCCGGTGGAGGTCGTGTTTGTTCCCGGCAACCACGACCCGGAGATGGGGTACTACCTCTGTCGCGTCCTGGCCAGGTGCTTCGAGCGCAGCGACCACGTCACGGTAGACGCGAGCGCGATGGCGAGGAAGTACCGCAGATTCGGAAATGCCCTTATCGGCTTTACTCATCTGTCTGACGAGAAAGAGGCGGATCTGCCGGTACTCATGGCAACCGAGGCGTCGGCCGATTGGGCGGACGCTGTCCGGCATAACGCGGCGCGCGAGTGGCACGTTGGTCACATCCACAAGAAGCGGGAGCGTGTCTACACGAAGGGCGACAGCTACGCAGGGGTATACGTCCGGCACCTCCAATCTCTGTGCGGGACCGATGCGTGGCACTTCAGCAAGGGGTATATCCGCACACTGCGGGCCGTGGAGTCGTTCTTGTGGCATCACAGCGATGCGTTGTGCGCGCACTTCGAGCACCGGATACCGCAGTCGATGTATCGGCAAGCGAGGGGGGAATAATGGACCGCGAACCGCAGTGTATACTCAAGTTCGACGTTCTCGCCCACCGCGAGGAAATGCACGACGCTATCAACGGGTGGCGCTACAAGGCAGTGATCCACGACGTACTCGGCGCGATCCGGCAGCAACTCAAGCACGGCAGTTCCGAACTCACTGGCGCCCTGGCGGACGAACGGCGGGAGATCGAGAGTTTCCTCGCCGCTGAGGACCCGGAAGCGACGCACATCAGCACGGAACTCGAACCTGAACAACTGGTGCGGGTCCTCTCATGGTCGTCGGCCGCATACCGCCGGCTGATTATGGCCAAGATGGACGATTGGGGCGTGCAATGCGAGTGAACCCGATCGTGTGGCTCGCCAGCTACCCGCGCAGCGGCAATACGTTCTTGCGTGTGCTGCTGTACCGGGCGCTGTACGGAGGTGCGGAAACGTCCATCGAAGTCGAGGCCGCGATCCCCGACGTACATATCCAACACCTGCGCCCGCACCAGCTCGCAACCAACGGGACCGCCACTCTTGCCAAGACGCACCATCTGCCGGGCAACTGCCCACACGTTGAAAAGACCGCGGCGGTGATCCACCTGATACGCGCGCCAACGGACGTGAACGCGAGTCTTGTCCAGTGGTACGGGTCGGCGGAACTGGCCGACGAGAAGATGGCCGCGATTGGACTCTCAAGCATCGGCGAGCACACAAGCGCGTGGTCTGGGTTCTCGCAGCACTTCCCGCACTTCCGCATCCATTACGACGCGCTGTGCGCGGAACCAGAGAGGACGACGGCCGCGGCGCTGCGTGCCGTTGGTATTCCTTTCTCTTATCGGCGCCTGCGCGATGCGTGCGCGCGTACTACGAAAGCGAACCTGCGCGCGTGGGCGCTTGCCGATGCCGGTACGTTTTCTATCTTCCCAGTTGGCAGGAGCGGCAAACCGTTCGTATCTTAGTGTATGGGTCGTGACGACGACCGCCGCGGCGTCCCGGGGTTATGTGTTCCCGCACTCCCTCCCTCCTCCCCGGGGCGCCGCCCTTTTCCTTGCCT
>JAAEQP010001379.1 GCA_024231375.1 bacterium
CCGCGTCACGCGGGTCCATCCCCTTGAGGCCGTATCCCGCGATGATCGGCGTGCACTGCCCGGCCAGCGTCGTCAGACCGTAGACATCGGATGGGCCCCAGATCTCGCCCACGCCGCGAACGATCGGATGGTCGTCCATTCCCTTGGCGATCAGCCCGCGCGTGCTCTCTTTCTGATGGTGTCCATAGTGGTTGATCCACGTTTCGCCCAGGACCTGCCGGCCGTAGCCGCCCTTAAACGCGGCGTCCTTGTTGTTAAACGTGTACTTGGCGTAGGGACTGGTCTTGTTCTTCTTGTAGAAGAACGGATGGGTGGACGTCCGAAACGCGACAATGGGCTTGCCGGAGTTGGTGTAGTCGATGATGAGCTTCATCCGGTCGTCCGGCAGTTCGCGAAAGCGCAGGAACATCACCATCAGATCGGCGTCTTCGAGTTTCTCCAGTCCGGGGATGTTGTCGGGAACGAGCGGGTCGATTTCGCCGGTCTGCTTGTCGAGGGCGAAGAGCACGGTGCACTTGAAGCCGTGATGGACGGCGAGG
>JAAEQP010001380.1 GCA_024231375.1 bacterium
AAGAACGACGAGTACCATGGCGACGATGGCGGCTTCGGCGAGGCCTTCCTGCCCCTCCTCCATGTACTCGTATTGCCCGGTAAACGTGTAACCGTAACCCGCAGGCAGGCCGGCCTTCTCGTCCAGGGCGGCGCCAATCTTGTTGACGGCGCTTCCGAGAGGGAGTTTCGGCCCCAAGTTGGCCAATAGCTTGGATACCCGCCGCTTGTCCTTCCGGGTGATCTGGACCTGAGACACCGTCTCTTCGATGTCGCCCAAACTGGCCAGCACGAGGGGACGGCCGTCGGCGCCGGGGAACATGAAGTCGCCGACCTGTTCTCTGCCCTGTTTCTCGGCGAATTTCACGACAATGTCGTAGTTGCGGTCGCCCCGGCGGAAGGTTCCCGCTTCGAGGCCCTCGATGTTGGCGCGCAGAGCCAGGCCGAGGCCCACGGCCGGGTAGCCCAGGTCGGCCAGGACGGCGCGGCGGGGCCGGACCTTGAGTTTGGGTTTCCCGGGGCGCACGGTGGTGTCGGGTTCCTCGACTCCGGGTATGGCGGCGACGAGATCTCGCGACGTCAAGGCCAAGGCGTCGAGGGTGTCGAGATCGGTACCGTCGATTTCCATCTGGACGTCCGAACTGACGCCGCCGATCATGCTGGGCAACATGACGGTCACGATGCAGTCGGCCATGCCGGTGAGACGCTTGCGGATCTCGTCGGAGAGGTCCTCGATATCCAGTTCGCGCTGGGTGCGCTCGGAGAACTTGAGCAGAACCTGGGCCAGATGCACGCCTTCGCTCGACTGTCCGATGATGCCTTCCACTTTGCCGATGGTGGTCAGTGTGTGCTGCAGTTCCGGCAAGTCGCTAAGCTGTTGCTCGACGCGCGCTACGCGTTGGGCGGTGGTCCGCAGGTTGTATTCGGTGGGGAACTCGAGTTTCACGGTCAGTTCGCCGCGGTCGGGCTCGGTCACCATGGATGACCCAAGGCTTCCGGCTACGTGCATGGCGTGCATGAACAGGCCCGCCGTGCCCAAGATGACCAGCACCGCGGCCCATCGATGGCGCTCTGTGAAGCGCAGCATGCCGCGGTAGGCGGCCGTGACCGCGTCGAACATGCGGTTCCAGAGGCGCTCGATACGCGCCAAGGGCGATCGCGAGGCCTTGTCCTTGGGTTTGAGCAAGAGGGAGCAGAGGATCGGGGTCAGGGTGAACGAGATGAACAGAGACACGATGGTCATGAAGACCATGGTCAGGGCCAGGGGACGAATCCAGAGGCCGACGAGGGTCTGCATGATGGCCATGGGGAAGAGGACGACCACGTTGGTGCCGGCGCTGGCGATCACGGCGGTGGCGACTTCGCCCGACCCGAGCCGGGCGGCCTCTTTGGGATCGCCGGACTGGTCCAGCCGTTTGACGATGGCTTCGAGGACGACGATGGAATTGGTGACGAGAATGCCTACGGACATGCCGACCGCAATGAGGGTGGAACTGTTGAGCGTGAACCCCGCGGCATGCATGAAGAACAGGCCGATGACGATGGTCAGGGGCATGGTGACGGAGACGACGAGCAGGGCTCGGAAGTTGTAGAGGAAGAGGAACAGGATCGCCGCCGTGAGCAGGATTCCCTGGCCCACATTGGTCCAGGCGCTGAGGTTGACGGCCTCGGTGAAGGTGCCGTCGTCGGTCACCCAGATGAGTTCCATACCGCCGGGCAACTCGTCGTTGAGCGTGGCCATGGCCTCTCGAACGCGGTTGACGACACGGACGGCATTGGCGTCGGACTTTTTCACGACCTTGATGGCCACGCAGGGGCGGCCGTCGATGGAGGCCGTCTGGCGGAGTTCCTCGGTGACCATGTCGATGCGGGCCACGTGCCGGAGGTAGCAGCGCTGGCCGTCGAGGTTGGCGATTTCGAGTTCGCCGATGGCTTCGGGGGAGGAGAAATCGCCATCGAACTCGACGGACAGTTCCTTGGCGCCGTCGCGCACGCGGCCGGAGGGGATCTTGCGCACGCCGTTCTGTACGGTCTGCACCACGTCCATGCTCGACAGGCCGCGGCCGGCCAAGGCGTCGCGGTCCAAGAGGACCTGGACCTCCCGTTCGGCGCCGCCCACCAGATCGACGTCGGCCACGCCGCCGAGGACGGTCAACCGGTCGCGGAGGGTGTTGTCGGCGAAGTCGTAGAGTTCGTCCAAGGCCACGTCGCCGGTGAGCGCGAGGTTGATGACCGGTTTGGCGTTGATGTCGAACTTGAGAATCTTGGGGTCTTCGGCGTCCTCGGGCAGGTCGGCCTTGATGAGGTCGAGTTTCTCGCGCACATCGGTCGCCGCGATGTCCACGTCCACGCCCAGGTTGAACTCGAGCGAGGTCTGGCACACGTTCTCCATACAGGCCGAGGAGACGTGCTTCAAGCCTTCGATGCTGACGACCTTGTCCTCGATCCGCTTGGCGATGTCGGTCTCGATCTGGGACGGGCTGGCGCCGGGATAGATGGTGACGACGGTGATGAAGGGCATGTCCATCTTGGGCATCAGTTCGAGGCCCATTTTCCGGAAGGAATTCACGCCCAGCAGTGCCAGTCCGATGATGAGGCACAGCATGGCGACGGGACGCCGGGTGGAGGCGTTGGAGAGGAACATGGTCAGTCCTCCCGGCTCACGGCGATGGGCGCGCCCTGTTCGAGCATGTACTGACCTTGGGTGACCACGAGGGTGGCATCATCCAACTCGGGCGTGGCGATCTCGGTCCACCCGTCCGTGCGGATGCCGGGTTGGACCTCGACCATGCGTGCCCGGGCGTCGTCGGCGATGAATACCACGTGGACGCCTTGGCGGGTCTGGAGGGCGGCTTCGGGAACGCCCATGGTCTCACGTTGATCCAGGACCACGGCCAGTTCGACCATGGCGCCCGGCACGGCCGGACTGGGCGGATGTTCCAGAACACACTTCACCTCGAACGTCCTGAGCTTGGGATTGATGGTTGGGCTCTTGTAGGCGACCGAGGCTTCGCCCAGGTCGACGCCGTAGGTGGTGAGGCGGACGTTGGTTTCACCCACGGCCACGCGGGGGTAGTACTGGGCGGGCAGAAATGCGGACACTTCGAGGAGGGACGGGTCTTCGATGCGGATGACGGGCTCGCCTACGCCCGCGAATTCGCCGACTTCCCGCACTTGGCAGCTCACTTGGCCGTTCACCGGCGCAACGACAAGGGCATCGGACAGATCTTTCTCGGCGATGGCAAGGGCGGCCCGGGCCTGACGTTCCTGTTCGGCCGTCTGCCGTTCCACGGCCTGTGCGTACTTCACCGCGGCCGCGCTCTGCTTGTGGTTGGCCTCGTGCTGTTCCTTGGCGTCGGCGGTCACGGCGCCCTCTTTCAGGAGCCGCGTGAATCGGTCGATGTCGAGCTTCGCCTTGTGCCGGTTGGCCTCGGCTTGCTCGATCTGGGCCTGTGCGCTGGCACGCGCGCACTGGGACATGGCCAAGTCCTGCTGGGATACCTCGACCGCCCTGGCCAGCTTCACGCCGTCGACGCGGAACAGCTTGGTTTCGCCGGCCACCACGGAATCGCCTTCCTTGACGTATACTTGCTCGACCCTGCCGGGCACTTGGGGCGACACCAGGGCGAATGTCTTGGCTTCGAGGGTCCCTTGTACGGCCACGCGTTCTTCGAAGGTACGCCGTTGGACAGGAGTTGCGATCACGGACACCGGAGCTACGGCTTCGGCGCCAGTTCCATTGCCGATTTCGGTCAGGGCTTCCGATTCCGAGCAGCCCGTCAACCCGGCAACCGCCAATAGGCTGACAGCCGCCGCCAAGAAGAAGGTCATCCATTTTCCGTATGAGCCCATTCCGAATCTCCAGGGTTTCGGCGAAGAACCTACCGTTCGCTCACCAAAACCAAACAGTGTTTAGCCTTGTCCGTCCGTCTTGCGCTCGTAGAGCGAGCGGAATCCGTAGTGAACATACGTGGCCATCTCGGTGGCGTACCGCTTCATTTCGTCCAGCGTGAGGTCGCTGGCCAGGAATTTGGTGAGCGTGCTCAAGTGGAATTCGGCCACGTTGTCGATAAAGAACTCGGACACATCGCAGTCGACAACGTGGGGGACGACCCGCTGGAAATGCATGCACGAGGAGAAGACGTCCTCGCGAATCTGGTGCGCGAAATCGTCGCGCAGTCGCTGGGCGCTGGCGCCATCCGATTTCAGCAGGATGAGGCTGAAGTCGTCGCGGTTTCGGTGGATGAATTCCACAGCGCGCAGCACACGGTCGAGTTTCTCCTCGAAGGGGATTTCGCCCGATCCGTCGCCGGGATAGGACGGAAGGATCTCGTCAAGGGTCCGGTTCAAGGGGATCCAGCGAGGCTCCACCACGGCCGTGAACAAGTCATCCTTGTTGCGAAAGTAGGCGTACAGGTTCCCCGCCGAGCACCCGGCTTTTTGGGCGATGGCTCGTAAGGTCGCACCGTGGAAGCCTTTATCCAGGAACTCTTGTCGCGCGGCGGCCAGGATAGCGTCCTGCAATTCCGGTTTTAGCACTTGCACCATATCTTCACCTCATTAAGAAACGCCGTTCACTGTTGAATGTACCATATGAGAGTTGTTCTTGTCAATTATGTGTCATAACTCGTTTGTCTATGGCGCTTTGGGCAATTTAGCGAGGCCTCGCTCCTTCGTGAACGACGTTCAGAATACAGATCGTGGGCAATCCGGTCCGGGGATGCAGGCCTGCGCCACGGATTCGCGTCCGAGACTACGACCTGACTTCGCTACGCGAATTCGGGAGGGGCCTGTCGCGCGTGCGGACAGTTGCCGGGAGAAGCGGGGGACAGCGGAGCCGTTGAAGAAGTCCGCAAGTTGTTTGCGAAGCCCGCGAAAAGGCCAGGGACAGACCCGTCTTCGTCCGCCTACGGCGGACTTCGCTGGGGTCAGTCCCGGCGTTTTCGCTCCTGTTCTCGGGGTTCGTTTGGCTCTATCGTTCAGGATTCGTCAGCGGTAAGACTTCTTCAACAGTCCCGCAGTGGGGCTGTTGAAGAAGTGACGGCCTCCGGTGCGCAGGCCGCGATAACCTGGGGACAGCCACCCATTGTCGCCCTGAGAAGGGCAATAATGGGACGCAAGAGCTTGGCAGTCCCCGTTTGTCGCTTCTGTTCTCTCGCGCACATGACCTTTTTCGACAGCTGCCCCGTCCCGGACCGCCGTGCTGAGCGTCAACGAAGCCTGAGGCCTTCAGGGGGGTGCGGGGCCGCGCGTGGTCTACGCTGAGGGGAGTGACGTGCCGTCGTCCGAGGGCAGCGCGGGGGGCGGGTCTTCGAGTTCGGCCGCCGGCAGGGCGGGACGCATGTCCTGAATGAGCACGGAAAGGGGGGTGTCCATGAAACCGCCGGGAGCGCCGCCGACTTGTTCGAGGATGGGTCTAAGGGATTCGCTGTCGCGAAGGAGCGATGGGTCGCGGCCGGATTCGCGCAGGGCGTTGACGATGTGGCGTACGGCGATCTTGTCGACGGACCGCGCGGGCTGGTAGGTGATGGGTTCGGTGGCGCAGGATCGTACGAGACCGTATTCTTCAAGTGTGGTCAGGGTATCGTTCATGAGCCGGGTGGGCACGCACCACTCCTCGGCAGATTGGGATGCCGTGAGGGCGGGGAGGCCCGTGTCGAACCGGTAGGCCATTTCGATCATGGCGTGGAGACCGAGGGCTTCGCGGTAGGCGTGGCTGGCGCCGGCGGCGAGACGTTCCATGGCGAAGGTGCGCTCGTTCTGATAAGCGAAGGTGAGCTCCGCGCCGAAGAGCATGACCATCCAACTGAAGTACATCCACATGAGGAACAGGGGCACCAGGGCGAAGCTTGAGTAGATGAGGTTGTACCGGCTGAGGCCGATCTGGAACTTCACGTAGGAGATGGAGAGCAGAATCCACAGGGTGCCGGCAATGATGCCGCCGAGGATGGCGTATCGAAACTTCACTCTGGTGTTGGGGACGACGTAGTAGAGCGCGGTGAAGGCGGTCCAAATGACGACGTAGCGCAGGCCACTCAGGAAGAAGGGCGGAAGAAACAACCGAGACTGCACCTCGGGTCGCGCCAGCACGATGGAGACGCTGAGCACGCCACCGACGAGAATCGGCAGGAGAATGAGCACCATCATGTAGTCGCTGAACATGCGGTACCAGGATCGAGTGACGCGGAGGCCCCAGATGGCGTTGAACGAGCTTTCGATGTTCCAGATGAGGCCCAGGGCGGTCGTGAGAACGAATACCATACCCACGATGCCGAGCGTTTCAGGCCGGGCGGTCTCGGCCGCCGACCGGATCAGCCACTTGACGGGATTCTCGAGTTCCCCGTTCTGATCCTGCTGGGCCACGTCCATGGTGAGCCACTTGAAAATCTGCTCGACCTCGCCGGCGACATCGGCGCCAGGTTCTTCGGGTGTGCCACCGGGCTCGCCGACGCTCGGTTCAACGGGGACAACGCCGCCGGTTCCGTCCGGGTCGGGGTCGGCCTCACCACCGACGGATTTCATGACCACGTTCTCGACGAACTTGGGCATTTCCTCACTCAGGTCCAGCGAGTCCATGATCAGAAACATGAGCACGAGCAGGGGCACCGCCGAAAGCATGGTCGTGAACGTGAGGGCGGCGGCGCGCAGGAGCAGGGTGTCCTCGATGAGACTGCGCACGAGCAGAATGACCACACGGACTTGCTTGATAATGAACCCGTGAGGGACTTGTTCGCCGGGGCGTCCGATGTGCCACACGTCGTGTGTGACGAACCGGCGTCCCCGCTCAAGAGCTTCGAATAACTGCTGAATGCGTGCCCTCATGCCCCTATGCTACCCCGTAAGGCCTATCCGTGACAACAACTTCTCCAAGACGCTTGTCCGGAAGACGCGCCACACGAGGAACGGGCACGTAGCCCGTGCTCCCGTCGGGAGTCCACGCTTCGCGCCCGTAGTCGCTGAGTCTGTCTGGATCTAGAACACCACGTCCGAGATCGAATGGAGGACGGAAACGTACCAACTAGTCAGTTGCGAGACGAACCCTGTCCACACCCCCGACATGCCGGCAACGTGGCCCTGAAGGATGCCCAACAGACCTTCGAGCCCATCTACGCGTACGTTGACCAGATTCACCACCGCGTCGCCCAAGTCTTCAAAGAACGTCATGACTCCAGACTCCTTTCGGTCTCTCCCACCAAGAGAGCTGTGACGACCGGTTCCCCCATGGAGCGCGGCCCACCAGTTGTGAAAAAGGATACACGAAGCCTATCAACCTTGTCCATAGGAAGAACGCCTTTCAGGCTACTCAACAAGCCGAATTTCGTCAATTCGTATGTCCACGTCTGCGTTGGCGCAGGGGTCGAAGCGGAAGGAGGTGATGTCGCCGCGCCACTTTGCTTTGGTGGCCAGGTCCACGGCGTATTCGTGCATCTTGCCGTCCGTTTCGAGAGGGAAGGCCACGCTGGCGGCCTCGTTCGTCTTGTTCTTGATGTCTGTCCAGAACATCTGGCCGTGGGTGCCTGGCGTGACGGCGCCGGTCAACTGCATGCGGACCGTGAGCCTGCGGTATTCCGAGGCGCGCAGACCGACGGTGCGGACCGTTAGGGCCGGGTCGTTGGACGTGGTCGTGCAGCGCAGGGCATTGTCGTCATGGCGCAGATCGGTCACGGCCATGAAACTGCGCCACCCGCCAAGACCGCCGTCGAAGGTCCAAAGGGACCGCGTCTCGTTCCGTGGGAACTCGTACGGTCCCAGGCCCACGTCTTGCGGCGCGATGTTACTTGGCCATGTGGCGGGATCGCCTTTGCCGAACACGCGGCGGATGGCCTCGTACATCTTGAACCCGTATTCGGTGCAGGGCTCGATGTAGCTGCCTTCGCCCCATTCGTTGACAGGGGCGAAGACCAGGGACTGCTTGCCGTGTTTGGCGGCGTGGGCCTTGGCGTTCCGCAGCAGGTCCTCGAAGAGTTCGGGGGTGCGGCCTTCGATGACCAGGGCCCGGTTGCCGTGCCAGGGACGTGAATCCCATCCCGTGTCGATGACGGGGAAGTAGGTGAGGTCGCCCGCCACCGCTTCGCGCTCTTCCCAGGCCACGGACGCGGTCGCCGCCACATCCTCGAACCGCGCCAGCCGGGGGTTGTCGGACATCTTCGTCGCATTGCCCCATTCGTGATACGTGGTGAACCCGCAATAGCCTTCGCTTTCGAGGAGGCGGAGCGAGGCGTCGGAGGTATCGTAGCCCAGGGCCACGTAGGAGATGCCTTCGAGGCCGGCGGCCCTGGCCGTTTCCTGCGATTCGGCCAACATATCGCGCACGGCTTCGCTGCTGTCGAGATCGCGCCGCAGGTTGTAGGGCGCCCACATGTAGACGGCGGGCTTGCCGTCCACGCGGTAGTAGGTGTCCATACTGAAATACTTGTCGATCCATTCGCGGGTGACCGCGCGCCAATCCTCGAGGGAATGGGATCCGGGCGCGTTGTGGTTGGCCCACATAATGGCGACCTTGAGGTGGTCGCGGTAGCGCGACTTCCAGTAGGCCTCGAACCAGTGGTTGAGATGCAGGTTGCCCTTGGTCCAGTACCAGTCGACCAGGAAACACGAGATGCCGTTCTCGGCGGCCCACTTGATCTGCCAGTCCACGATCTCCGGGTTTGCTTCGTCGTAGTAACCGAGCAGGGGTTTGCGGATCGGGTATTTGTAGCGGACGCAATCCCATTTCCGGTCCATCTCCCATCCCGGGAAGTAGTAGGCCAGCAACTCGACGTCGGTCTCGATGGGTTGAGGTTCGGGGACGTAGTCCAGCTTCTGTATGGCGACAGGCATCGCGAACTCCAGGGCGATTTCCAAGGGCGCCAGCAGGTCGTCGGCGCTGCACGTCAGGCGAACCGGGAAGATGCCGGCGGTAGCGGCCTGGACGGTCCACACGGCCTCGGCCTGCTCGCCCGGCGTCAGGGCGGGGAAGGGCTGTGCTGCGGTGCACTCGACCAGGGTCAGACCTTCAGGCGTGTCCAAGGTGACCTTGCACTCCGGGGAGGATTCGCCGCCACGATTGGTCAATTTCATCATCACCCGGCACGGGCGTCCGGCGCGGTTCAGCGCGTTCTCGAATCCGAAGTGAATCAGATCGAGGTCGGCGGGGCCTTGAGGATGCTCGCCGATAACGACGGACTCGACCGTGGGCCGGGCCGATTCCTGCAGGGTCACGCCCAACAGGCTGATGTCGCCCGTCCAACTGGCCGTGTTCTGCATGTCGATGTTGCAGACGCGGTTCTCGCCGGGCTGGAAGGCGAACTCCTGCCGCTGGAGGTCGTTGACCGACTGGGCGGCCCAAATCAGTGTTCCCTGGCCACCCTCGGCGGCGGTGACGCAAACGGTCACCCATCCACGTGTTGACACGTCGATCTTCAGAGGCGGCGACACCCGCTCGGCCGTGCCGGGCAATACGCGCCATGCCTCAAGGGAATCGGGCGAGGACCACGCGTACGTGTCGGTAGCCGGTTCGGCGGTGCCGGACCAGTCGAACACGCGAATCCAGTCCACCTCTACATGGGCGTCGCGGTGGGTGTCGAACCGAAGCTGGCGAATGGCGCCCTCGGCGTGCCAGAAGGGGCAGAACGTGACGTCTTCCCACTCGTTGGCGCCTTCGATGTTGAAGGTGGTGTTCTTGCGGGCGCTGAATCCGCCATGGACGCCCCCCGTCTGCCCGGTCCAGTAGAGTTGGCATGAGCCGGGCTTGTCGGACCGCATGCGGATAGTCACGTACTGGAAGGGGGATGTTGCGAACGGGTCGCCGCGCCAGGACCAGTAGGGATCGGTGCCGGAGGCGTCCGCGCTGAGTACGCCGTCGGCGCAGGCGGGGTTGAGCAGGTGCGCGTTGGCGTGCCATTGGGCACCGTCGGCCGGGGTGTTGAACTCCCAAGCCACCACGGGCTTCGCGTCGGCGCCCCAGCCCACGTCGGACGCGGCTCCCCCGAAACCAGCCACCACAATCGTCACGACTACCAGACTCATGATCCCTCTCCTCGGTTCGGTGTGTGCAAGACCCCCGATGATTGCGCAGGGTCGGGCGGGATTGCAAATGCTCGCGTTGACACGGGGGCGGGGCGGTTCTACACTCGTTGCGGGGATGTGATGAGAACAATGGACCACTCAACGGAGGTGTGTACGGTGCATGGCAAGCGAGTTTCGCGGCGGGATTTCATGGGCATGGCGGGTCTGGGAAGCCTTGCGTTGGCGCGGACGGGTTGGGCGGCGCCGGATCGCGAGCGGCCGAATATCCTGTTTCTGTTCGCCGACGACCAGACCTATGAAGCCGTTCATGCGCTGGGATGCCGCGAGATTCATACGCCCAACCTGGACCGGTTGGTGAAGAAGGGGGTCACGTTCACCCACGCCCACAACATGGGGGCGTGGCACGGGGCGGTGTGCATGGCCAGCCGCACGATGCTGAACACGGGCCGGTTCCTGTGGCGCGCGAAGGATGGTGAAAAGCGGCTTGGACAGGACGTGGACCAAGGCCGGTTCTGGTCGCAGGGTCTCGGCGAGGCGGGATACCGCACGTATTTCAGCGGGAAATGGCATGTGAAGGCGGACCCGGCGAAGGTGTTCGATGTGGCGCGCAACGTGCGTCCGGGCATGCCCAACCAGACGCCGCAAGGTTACAACCGGCCCGTCGAAGGCAAGGAAGACGTGTGGCGGCCGTGGGACACGCAGTACGAGGGGTTCTGGAAGGGCGGCAAGCACTGGAGCGAGGTGCTGGGCGACGACGGCGTGGAGTTTCTGGAGCAGACCGCGGCGGAAGACGATCCCTTCTTCATGTACTTGGCGTTCAACGCGCCCCACGATCCCCGGCAATCGCCGAAGCGGTTCGTGGACCAGTATCCGCTGAAGAAGATATCGGTGCCCGAAAACTATCTGCCCGAGTATCCGTACAAGGATGCCATGGGATGCAGCAAGGGTCTGCGCGACGAAAAACTCGCGCCCTTCCCTCGCACGGAATACGCGGTGAAGGTACACCGGCAGGAGTACTACGCCATCATCACCCACATGGACGAGCAGATCGGGCGTGTGCTTGATGCGCTTGAACGGACGGGGCAGGCTGACAACACCTACATCTTCTTCACGGCGGACCATGGGTTGGCGTGTGGTCATCACGGGTTGCTGGGCAAGCAGAGCATGTTCGACCACAGCATGCGGGCGCCGTTGATCGTGAACGGTCCCGGCCTGCCGAAGCGCAAACGCATCTCCACGCCCGTGTACCTCCAGGACATCATGCCCACGACCTTCGAGT
This sequence comes from bacterium, assembly GCA_024231375.1. The sequence goes on from JAAEQP010001380.1 coordinate 11,266, forward strand.
TGGCAGGCGCGCCAACGCCGGAGCATGTGGAATTCCGCAGTCTGCTGCCCCTCATCACGAAGGAGCGGGACGAACAGTACGAGGCCATCTACGGCGCGTACATGGATCGGCAGCGGATGGTGATGGACGACCGCATGAAGCTGATCTGGTATCCCAAGATTGACCGGGTGCTCCTGTTCGATCTGAAGAAGGATCCCCAGGAAATGCGGGATTTGTCGGAGAACCCAAAGCATGCCGAGGAACTCGTTGCGCTGAAGGCGAAGCTGAAGGCGTTGCAGGAAGAGATGGGGGACCCGTTGAAGGATCTCGTGCCGGGAGGGGGCGTGCCGAAGGCGGGTTAGGCGCATGGGCCGGGGAAGATGGTGCGTGCTCGTCGCGGCCGGGGGCCGTTCCTCGACACACCCTACAATGGCTTCTCACAGGGGGGTGGCCTCGTGGAGTACTTTCGCCCGGAGGTGTGCGCGCAGGCCTGCGGGCGTTACGACATCGACAGGTCGTCCAAGTAGGTCCTGGAGATCCATTTGAAGAGCCCCCAAGTCCAGCATACTGCGGCGTGGCTCCAGTTCGACAAGGAAATCCACATCGCTCTCGCTGTCATCCTCGCCGCGCGCGCCGCTTCCAGACAGACTTATGCGCGTGGCACCGTGGATTTTGGCGATTGCGAGGATCTCGTCTCGGCGACTCTCCACTCTGTCACGGATCTTCACCGTCCATGCCTCCGTCCAGGGCTTCGCGCCCAGTTTCGCCTTCGCTTGAGAATAGTGCACTGAAAGCCAGTGTGCAATAATCATCGGGCGACAATTCTCCCCCAGATCTGGCAAAATGAAGCCAAGTAGCCGGAGGAAGCCGCTCATGAACTCGAACGACCGTACTGCCACCATTCGTGCCCGCGTGCTGACACGAAAACATGTGTCGCCGCCGGATTTTGTGTGTACGGACCCCGTCCTTGCCGCGCGGTCGTTGCGCGCATCGGAGGACACCGCCTCGTGGCAGGTCCGGCGCGGCATGCTGGCGCGGGACCGGTTGGCATCGCTTCGGTTCGACATTGACGACGCGGAGCTGCTCGCGGGACGGTTGCATCCGGTCCAAGGGGACACCACCGATGTAGAGCGTGAGGAAGCCCAAGCCTATCTTGCGACGTACGATGGGCCGCGCGGGCAGACGGGCCACTGCGAGTTGTTCCTTGCCCACGTGATGGGCCACGGCGTCGATGGTGTTGCCGACGACATCCGTGTGCGCATGGAGGCTGCCGACGGAGAACGGCGCGACGCGTATGAGTCGTTCCTGCTCGCTCTCGAAGGGTTCTCGGCGATGATTGAGCGTGCCGCCGCGTGCGCGAAAGAGGCCGCGGGTTTGGCACCCGAGGGGCGACGCGAGGAGTTGCGCGCCATGGCCGAGTCGTGCGGACGGATTGCCCATGAGCCGCCCGCTACGTTCCGCGATGCCATTCAACTCGTGTGGTTCGCCATATTCGGCGTGATGCACGGTGACCAAGTGGGGCTGGTGGTGCCGGGACATCTGGACCGGGTGTTGGCGCGGTTCTACGACGCGGATGTGGCACGGGGCACGCTCACGCGCGACGATGCGCTGGAACTCATCGAATGCCTGTACCTACTGGTCAACGACTACGTGCCTGACGGGCTGGCTATGTCGGTGATGGTGGGCGGCCGGGACGCGAACGGTAAGGACGTG
>JAAEQP010001381.1 GCA_024231375.1 bacterium
AACCAGGCGCGCGGAATGGCGCGCCCCAAGTGCAGCGCGTCGTCATTGGTGTAGACAAACATGTGCCGGAGCCAGGCGACAGCGTTGGCCTCGTCGCTGGTTTTGAAGTGGGCGTCGTTGGACTGTCCAATCCACGGCAGAGGATGCTCGACCATGGCCGCGATCTCTTCGCGGTAGCAGGACGCCCACGCGTTGTAGAACATCCAGATGTAGACTTCGGGCTCGTCGCGGTGGAGATAGGGCACCAAGCCGGCGAGCAGATTGGGCTGAACCGAGAACCCCGCGCAGTGAAACCACGTGTGGTCGAATTCGTTGATCGCATACCCGTACGGAGGCATTGGATACAGGTTGTCCTGGAAATCGTCAAGAATCCACCCGGCTTCCCGGCTGTTGGCATCGTACAACCCCGAGAGAATGAGGTAGACCGAACCCTCCAAGACCTGCCGAATCCAACCGAAGTCGCGCCCGCGCACGTAGAGGCGGCTGGGATACTGAGGCACCCAACGGCCGTCGCGTAGCGGCACGAGGGGCGCATGCTGCCGCATGGTCTCGAATCCCCGGATGAGGTCGTCGCGGAAGGCATCGGCCTCCTTGCGTACGCGTTCGGCTTCGGGGTGGTCAGCCTTGGCCAGTGCCCGCGCGGCCCATTCCGTTCCACGCCAGATGAGACAGTTGGTCGACAGCCAGTAGTGGAAGTCCTGCACGTCTTCCAGGCTACCGGCAGGCAGAAAACCGTGCTCCCATCCGCGGGAATGGGGCAGGTCGCACATGGTGTTGCGCCGTTGCCGGAAGGCCCAGTCCGCGCCTTGAATGACGGCATCGGCGACCGAGTTGAACCAGGCGCCGTCGCCTGTGAGGAAGTAGTGCTCGCACAGGGACCAAAGGGCCCAGCCGTGGTGCTGGTTGTAGGAGCCGGCCTCGTATCCCCCGGCCCCGTAGAACATGCCGTCGTAGTCGGTGAAGTTGCCGGGCTGCGGCACGGTGCCCTGGTACTTCAACCACACTTCGAGCCTGCGCCGTGCTTCCTCGTGGAGCCCCCGCTGGTCCAAATCATCGACGACCATGCAGGACTCGTTCGTGTAGTTGCCGTAGGTAGCGGTTCCCACAGAGGAGTTCACGAGACGGTTGTCGTCGGGCATGGCGAAGTCCGAGATGAACACGTGGGCAAGGTGGGCGTCGTGCAGCGCCCCCAGTTGAGGTTCGGGCGCGCTGACGCGGGCGCCGCGCCTGGCTTCGTTCCGCCAGAACGCTGTCACCTCCGCGTAGGAGACGTCGAAATCCAGCGCGTCGAGGGCAGCGAGTTCGCCGTCGCTCTCCAATGCGATGAAGGGAATTTTGACCAATACTTCGCAGGTTTCGCCTGGTTCGAGCCTGCATCCCAGGCGCACTTCGTCGCCGTGTTCCGACATGTCCATATCGGTCTGGAGAGCGCATCGCAGAGCCGGTTCGCCCTCCCACTGGGTGTAGAGGCGTGTGCCGTCGAGAGACACCGGGTCAAGCGTGCTTCGCGGCACGCAGGTGCCCGGCCTCCTCCCCGGATCGATGTGGATGTTGCGCGTGCGTTCGGAATCGTGGGCATAACGAATCGGCAGGCTCACATCGGCGGGGTCGTCTCCCCTGTTCGTGAACCGAAACCGAACAAGGGCCGCCACGGGCTCGTCACCGGCCAGTTCATCCGACTGAATGGAGGTGAGCAGAGGAACGGCAAGCGTCTTCTGTTCGACTTCCACATCGCCGCGGCGGGCATGGATGTTGTACACGAGCACAGGATCGGGATCGGGAAACCGCGAGAAGATGCGCCAGTCTTCAAGGCCGAAGAAGTACCGCGCCGTGAAGGCCTGCTTAACCCGGCCGCTATCCTTACCGGGCACATCCTTGAACTCCCGCACTTCAAGGTCGATGTCGCCATTGGGTTCGATGCGGAAGCGTTGCCTCGCGTGCTTGCAGCCGATGGCCGTGCTGACGCAATGGGGCCGGGGTTGGCCGTGGTACGCGCCGGCCAGGCTCTGTTCGGAATGCTCGATCACCTGCTGCGTGAGCGTCTTGTCTTGGGCATGCCGCTCACGATACTGCTCGAAGGTCGCCGTGTCGTCGGCATGAGCAATGAAGACGCCCATATCCTCGAACCAGATCGGGCCGCACTCCGTCAGGTCCATGACGTTGATTGTGAAGGCGTCGGTATCCAGGTGAAAGGTCAGGAGCGGGTCGTCGCCGATGAGAGGACGGCTGGGGACCATGTGGTCGACCGTGATCAGGCATTCGCGCTGGCGTTCGGTATCCAACTCGGTGGATTCTTCAAGCAACGTGAGGTTGTAACCCTCACAACGCAGGCTCGTGCAAGGCGTCTTCCCCCCGGCATCCAGAACGACGCGCAGGGAAGTCGTCTGGCAGGGAGATACTGTGAACACGGCAATGCGCTGAATGGCCTTGGCGTCGGGCGTATCAATGCGTAGTCCGACGGTGCGGCGGAAGGAGACGTCGTAGCCGGTCATGTCCGGAAGTTCCGCGGCGAGCCCTTCGAACGTGAACAGCGCGCGACTGCCTTCGCACAGGACGGAGGTCGCGGCCGGTTGCCATTCGGGATTAAACGAATCGTCGATGTGGCTCCAACCCAGTCGGGCCGGGTCCATCTCCTCGGCGCGCTCTTCCCAGCGGGATTCGGGCCATGTCTTGCGCAGGTAGGATACGCTGACGCCGTCTGGCACGGTCTGCGCGAATTCCACTTCGACGGCGACGATGTCGCGCCATTCCTCGAAGCGGACTTCGTTGGGGGGCGTGTTCGGAAGAGCAAATGGAGCGATGTCGAAACGGTCTGCGGTGTTCAACGCGCGTTCCTCCGGCGGTCCGGGCATCGTTGCGCCCGAAGCGCACGAGTCTGTTCGTGTCGCTACGACTAACTTACAGTCCGGTCCCAGGCCTTGCCGTTGTCGTCGGGTGCGCAACAACTGGCCAACGCCTCGTTGATGCGTTCCGCGACGGCGCGGCAGTCGGCCGCAGTGTACCACTGATTCAGGGACACGGTGATTACCGAGTCAAACAGACGGTCGGCCACGGGACAATCGCCACGCTTGATGCCGTGCTTCGTTGAGAGGGGATGCATGTAGTGATAGCAGTGCCAATCGTCGGCGCCATTGGCGCCGCGCATCCCGGCGTCCACGTGCCGGTCGCGAAGGGCGGCCACCACTTGCTCGCCCAGCGCGATGGTGTCGGGGATGAAACGAAGCGTGTAGCCGACCTCGCCGTTGGAGTCGTTCAGGAGTTGGGGCGAGATTCCCGCGAAAGGCCGGAGACGTTTCACAATACGCTGTTTCACTGTCTGGAACCGCCGTACCGTCTTGGGCATCTTCTTCAACTGAACGGCGTCAATTGCGGCCTCCAACTCCGACATGCGGTAGTTGGTGCCTGCGAACAGTTCACCTTCGTATCGCGGCGGGGCAAATCGGACAGGCCGCCAGAGTCCTCCGGATTCGACGACTTGGCTCGCGCGTTCCCAGAGGCGCTTGGTCTTGGCCAAGAGCAGTCCGCCCTCGCCCGCGCCGACGATCTTGTAACACGAAATGCTGAAGATCCCCAAGTCGCCGAACGTGCCGACGTAACGACCTGTGTACTGGGCACCACACGACTGCGCACAGTCCTCCACCACCTTGAGCTTGTGTTTCCGTGCGACGCGCATGATAGCGTCCATCTTGCATACGCCGCCCATGACGTGCGTCGGCGCAATGGCGGCAGTGCAATCCGTGATGAGTGCTTCAAGTTTGGTCGGGTCCATGTGCAGCGACTCGTCGACGTCGCAGAACACCGGCTTCGCGCCTATGAGAGCGGCGGCATTGGCCGTGGCCGAGAAGCCGATGGCGGGACAAATGACCTCAGTGTCCGGGGCGACGCCCGCGGCAACGAAGGCAGCGTGGAGCGCGCCTGTTCCCGAGCTCACGCCCATGGCATGCTTCACCCCGAACACGTCGCGTGCCGTGCGCTCGAAGGCTTGCACGGCGCTCTCCTTGAGTCCGGAGTAGTAGTTGGCCAGAAACGGCCCTTCCCCCCAGTCTTCCTCCCGAACGGTGGCCCGGATGGCTTGGAGCGTCTTACGGGAAAACCCGAAGCGTTTGCACAGGGCCATGAATTCGTCGACACCGATCTTGGGCTCGCCTTCGGCCTCGATCTTCGTTACCGCGCGCATGCTTCCCTGAAGTGCGATCTTCTGGTCCAACGATTGCTTCGGCATGCCTATCACTCCTACCGTAGGGTTGATGTTTCGGCCCTTGCGCACAGAGCGGGACGGTGCGTCCACTCGCGCCTCGCCTTGACTGGCAGGCGATCCAAGTGTACTCTATGCGCAACAGGAGCGCATTATGAAGAACACTGTGTACGATGTCAATACCGTTGGCGACCGGCTGAGGGCCATCCGGGAAGAGCTTGGCATCAGCATGCGCGAACTCGCGGCGAAGGCGGATGTAGCGGCGAGTTTCGTCTCGCGGGTGGAGGCGGGCAAGGCCTCCCCCACCATCATGACACTCCAGAAGCTGCTCCACGCCCTAAACGTCGAGGTGGTCGACTTCTTCGAGCGGGAACATGCCCCCGACCCGGCGCGGCAGGTGGTGTTTCGGCGAAGCGACATGCAGGCCCTGAGCGAAGCGGATCGCCGCTGGATGTTCGCCTTTCCTTCGCACCCGGACATCAGTCTGGTGATGACGTATGAGGAATACCAACCCGAAACCGAGCTGGTCGAGGAGGAACGCCATGCCCGCGACACCTACGGCCAGGTGTTGAGCGGACAGTTGACGATTGAGATCCCCGGACGCGATGCCTTCGTCGCCAAGCGCGGCGACGCCTTCTTCCTCAAGGCGGGCACCAAACACGCGTCGCGCAACTCGGGCAAATCCGTACTCAAGATGGTGGTGGCGCAGATCAAGTAGGCGTGTGCGGTCCTTTCAGGGCCGCAGGGCCTGAACCTCTGCTGGCACGTGGAGAGCGATGCCATGAAGAAGCATCATCCTCGCTCCTACTGGGTACTACTCCGTACGGCCGGCTCTGTCTCGGAATCGATCACGCGTAGATCTCGCCGGGTCCGAACACTTCAGGATAGTGGGGACTGAGGAACCGGCGCGCGAGATAGCACAACTCGCACGACTGGGTGACGGCGGCAGGCGGCTCGAACCCGTGCTCCCGGCGCGCGAAGTCCATGAGGGCCAAGGGGCCGTGCTCGCAGACCATGGCCACGAAGCGATTGGCCTTCTCGGGACCGTCGGCGAGGAGTTGGGCAGGGGTCACGTCGGGAAGGGTCCCCAGAATCATGCCGCAGTTGGTCTGGATGTTGCCGTAGGGGTCGATATGGATTTCCCACAGGTCTCGCCCCTGGAACTGGTCCAGACAGTTGCTGCCCGCACGATCGGCCCGCCACCCCTTGTTTTGCAGGGCCGCATCGCCGACAGGCCGTGCGTCGAGGTAGCGAGCCAACTGGTGGTGGGCAGTGCCTACCATGGTGGGCGGATTGGCGCAGACGTATTCCCGGAGGCGCCCTTCATCGCGAGCAATCGCGGCAAGATCATGGATTCTCTCGTCGGAGGCCTTTGAACCGTAGAAATTCTGCTCGCCGAACCGCTCGATCACCAGACGGCGCACCCGTAAGAAGTTCTCGGGCGACACATGCTCCTGGTGGAACGGGTCGGCCGATGCGAGGATGCCTTTGACCCCGTGGGACGCGAGGTACTCCAGCCGCTCTGTCACGATTGCGTCGTCTGCGGCGAAGGAGCAGTTGGTCTCGATGAAATGAGGCGCATGCCCTTCATGATGGGCCATGGCAATGGCCTCGGCGAGTTGTTCCCAGTAAAGCATGGCTTCGCCGCCGGCGATGTGGAGGACCCGGCCGGTCTCGTGGAGTAGAGCGAGGCCCTCGGCGCATTGCGCGGGGGTCATGACGACGTCGGGCCGGTCGCCCGCGCATCCGAACAGGCAGTGGCGGCACGGGATGGAGCATCGATAGGTGAAAAGGATGGCCGCCACGCAGCACTCGGCCGAAGCCTCGCATACCCCGACCGCGTCGACCAACTCGTCAACCGTCTTCATCCGTTCTTCCTTTCCATCCGTCAGACACGAATGCGACACTCAAGGCCATTGGGCGGCATTTGACCAGAATCCACGCTCAACCTTCAACCACGAGCTGGGTTGGGCCCCGTCGAGTGGATCTCCCCGTAAATGGGCTTGGCATTCTCGAGCAAAGGTTGCATAATAAGTACAGGATTCTTACGTACCATTACCGAAGAAAGGAATCGTATCATGAGAAGACAAGGTTTCACGTTAATCGAGTTGCTGGTGGTCATTGCTATCATCGGTATACTGGCGGCGATATTGCTGCCGGCGCTTGCGCGTGCGCGGGAGGCGGCACGCCGTGCAAGCTGCCAGAACAATCTCAAGCAGTTCGGCCTCATCTTCAAGATGTTCGCGAATGAGAGCAAAGGCGAGAAGTACCCCAGCCGCCTGAAGAAACACGCAGGTACCTGCCTGCAGCCGGATCCGCGAATCAACTCAAACCACCTCTGGCCGGACAGCCCGTCGATGTTCCCGGAGTACTGGAACGACGTCAACATTGCCAAGTGCCCTTCTGACCCGGATGACGAAGAGTTCGACCGCTATTTCCACCGGGATCCGTTGGAGCCCTGCTACTTCTGGGACATTTCGTATCAGTATCTGGGCTACGCGTTTCAGCCGCAGCACTATCTGGCGGCCGGGGTGGCGATCAACAAGCATCCCACGGGTTTCGGCGATCTGAATCCAGACATTATGGACGCCGCGCTGACTGACTATGCCTTCAGCGGCGGGCAGGCCCCGAACACCAGGATGCTCACGGACGCCCCCGAATGGGACGACATCCACGAGGCGGACATTGACTTGGGCGGCGACACCCTCTATCGGCTTCGTGAGGGCATCGAACGGTTCTTTATTTCCGATATCAACAACCCCGCGGCCACGAGCATGGCGCAGAGCGAACTGCCCTTGATGTGGGATATCGCGGTATGGCCGACGGATCCCATCGCGGGAATGCCGTCCTTCAACCATCTCCCAGGCGGTGGCAACGTCCTGTTCATGGACGGCCACGTGAAGTTCATCCGGTATCAGGACGAATGGCCTATTTGCAGCACCTGGATCTTCTTCCTGGAACAGTTGGTCACAGCGATGACGCCGTAGAGCAGGCGTCGAGAACGTCTGAATACGAGAACCGGCCCGGGAGCATTCCCGGGCCGGTTCCTGCTTCGGACGTGGTGCGATACGCGGGTTTGAAGACACCACTGTGGCGCCACTAAGATACCGTTCAAGGCTTGGGGAGATGGACTGCCTGGCGTTTCACTTCCCCCGCAATCGACGGCACATGGAAGAAAGAGATTGGTATGTTTCGACGGATCGTGATTCTGTCCGCCTTGGCTACGGCTTGGGTGGTGAGTGGCGCATGGAGTGACGAGACCGCAGAATCGAGGAAGGCGCCGGGCTCATCGGTCGCGTCTGAACTGATCGCGAACGGCGATTTCGAAGAGGTCGGCGCGGAGGCATTTGATTCCTGGACCTCCACTCCCGGTCCGGAGGTAGCTTGCACATCGGTAGCGCCAACCGTTATTGAAGGGAAATCCAGCGCAAGATTGGCGGCCGGGAGCGGCACTCTCCTGCAAACGGTCGGCGCCGACGGTGTCCTCCATTTCGCTATGGAATTGGACTTTGCCGTCCTGGACACCACGTCGACCGGCGTCAGGTCGCTTGGGGTGGTCACCTATTCGACAGAGGGTGTCACGCACAGTGGCTCCGACAACATTGACAGCATTCGTGTCTTCACGACTGCCGCCAACAGGCACCAGATTCAGATCTACGACAAGGGCGGATTCAAGAATACTGGATTGTTCGCCATGGCAACCCCCGACATCGAGGGTGACCTCCGCTTTGATGACGGGGAGACTCCGGTCGTAAACCACCTGAAGATCGTCGGCACGGAATACGGCACCCCCTATCAGGCCGTGACACTCACCCTCACCTGCGGCGAGGCGACGGAATCGCATACGCGCCGCCTCTGCTACGTGGGCACGAACGAGGCGGTGAAGCAAATCGGTCTCTACTCGGCGGGGTCCGCCGCGGACTTCCTGGTAGACAACGTATCCTTCAAGTCCCAGCCGGCGCCGCCCCCCCGCCCCGATATGGTTAAGAATGCCCTGGGGTTGATGAAGGGTGCGGAGGAGATCGTCTTCGTGGTACGTGCCCTCTATTCGGATGGGCATTACTACGTCAACTTCGGGGGCTGGTCCGACGACCCGGAGAAGTTTCTGTATCCTCCCGACGGGTCGCGGTTGTGCAAGATGAACCTGCGGACGAAGCGGGTCAGCGTTCTACTGGATGACCCCAAGGGCAATCTCCGCGATCCGCGTGTCCACTATGACGGCAACAAGCTCCTGTTTGCCTACCGCAAAGGAGGCACCAGACACTACAACCTCTACGAAATCAACACGGACGGGACCGGGCTTGTGCGACTGACGTTCGGCGAGTGGGACGATATGGATCCGGCCTACTTGCCCGACGGCGGGATTGTCTTCGTCTCAAGTCGGGGCCGCCGGTTCATTCCCTGCAACAACACGCCGGGGGCGCAACTCTTCCGCATGGACGGGGACGGTGGAAACATGCTGTGCCTTTCCGCGAACAATGTTCGGGACGACCGGCCGGCAGTGCTTCCGAGCGGACAGGTGGTCTACACTCGATGGGAATACGTGGACAGTGCGATTGCCCAGTACCGCGATCTCTGGGTCATGAATCCCGATGGCACGGGTCAGATGGTCCTCTTCGGTGGTACGGTTCGGCCGCCGGAACTGCCTTATGTGAAGTGTGATGCCTTGCCGATCCCCGATACGAGCAAGGTTGTGACAATCTTCTCATCCCCCTCCGGCAAGAGAGAGAATGCGGGGAACGTGATGATAGTCGACCTCAAGGCTGGACCGGACGAGCCCGCCGCGGCCAGGCAAATCAGCCCCAAGATAGACCTGGGCTACTATCACTTCCCAAGCTACGCCTTGGGCGGTGGACGAGGTGGGTTTCGAGATCCCTATCCACTGTCTGAGGATTGCTTTCTCGTCGCGCAGGACAAGAGTCTGTTGGTCATGGATGGAAACGGGAATCTTGAGGAGTTCCACCGGGCGGAGAAAATGGTCCACGACCCGCGAGTACTCAGCGCGCGGCACAGGGAACCTGTTGTCCCCTCCCGGATTGATCGGCAGCAAACAACAGGCAAGCTCGTTGTGGCCGACATCTACCGCGGCCGCGACAATGAGATGGACGGCGTCGAACCGGGGGACATCAAGGAACTCCTGGTGCTGGAGGACCTCCCCAAGCCGATTAGCTATTTTTCCCTGCCGGGGATGATCAGCATGGACGGCACGCATACACTGCGCCGGGTGCTGGGCACCGTTCCGGTGGAACCCGACGGGTCGGCATCATTTGAAGTGCCGGCTCTGAGAGGAGTCTACTTCGTAGCCCTGGACCGGGAAGGCATCGCGGTGAAACGGATGCAGAGCTACACGATGGTCATGCCCGGCGAAACCCAAAGCTGCGTGGGCTGCCACGAACACCGCACCGAAACGATCAGCCCCGCTATCTCGGGCAACACCCTCCAGGCCCTCCAGCGCCCCCCGAGCCAGATTGCGCCGGTGCCCGGCGTGCCGGACGTCTTCGACTACCCACGCGACATCCAACCCATCTGGGACCGTCACTGCGTCACCTGCCACAACGCGGAGAAGCCCTCGGGACGAGTGGTTCTCACGGGCGATTACAACGAGTGGTTTACGCAGAGCTACTACGCCTTGTTCGCTCACAAGCAAATCAGCGACATGATGGGGCGATACCTCACCGAGTTCAGGGGCCATCAGCCCTATGGGTTCGGCACCGGGGCCAGCCCACTCATGAAAAAGATCGACGGCAGCCATCATGACGTGAAACTGACCAAGCGGGAACGTGATACGGTTCGCTTGTGGATAGAGGCGAGCGCCAGCTTTGCCGGAACGTACGCAGTATACAACCACGAGGAAAACGCGGTCGCCGGGGCGTTGGTAAACAACTACAGAGTCGAAATCGGGAAGCCCCTGGACGGGATCGTCTACAACCGCTGTCTCTGGTGCCACGACTCGGCCGCGTCGATGGGGCGTCGCGTGCAGAAGGGGAAGATGAACCAGCCAAAGCACTGCTGGAACCTGTACAACCTGTCCCATCCAGAGAAGTCTATGATGCTCCTGGCCCCGCTGGCAAAGGATGCGGGCGGATACGGATGGTGCACGGACGGATACGGGCAAGAGGCCGTGTTCAGCGGCAAGGAAGACCCCGACTACCAAGCCATTCTGCGGGCTATCCAAGATGCGAAGGCACGGCAGGAGAAGATGGGCCGATACGACATGGCGGGGGTGCGCCCCAACGAGCATTACATCCGCTGGATGAAACGCTTTGGTGTTCTACCCGAGAGCTTCGATTCGGCCAAGGACCCCATTGACCCATACGAGACGGACAGGGCGTACTGGCGTTCACTGTGGTACCGTCCGCCAGCCGCAGAAGTCGCCTCGTTGACCGGTCAAGCGCCTGAGGCGAAATAGCCGACAAGCCGTTTGTCTGCCATCATCCCCAGTGCTCCAGCACCTCCTCCGGGGCGCGCAGGATCGAGGCGGCTGAAATCTCTCAAGTCCACCGTCGTCACGCGTCAGTCGTTCGGGAACGATGGTGCTCACCCTGATCGCCTGACGAATTGACGGAATCGGCGAAAGCGGCTACAGTGCCCTGAAATGAATCGGCGACTGTCGCGGCGATAGCGACGCGGCACGCATGCGAAGGAGAACACGGTGTTTGCTCGACGTACTGGGATGTGGACGACGCTCTCGCTGCTCTTGGTTTCTGCCTTTGCCGCTGGCGCGGCTGACGGGGAGATTTCGCCTACGGCGCGTGGCCGGGCGATCATGGACGAAGCGGACGTCCGCGGAGGGCTGGTTGTTCATGTGGGGTGCGCCGATGGCGAGTTGACCGCCGCGTTGCGTGTGAACGACCGGTACGTCGTTCAGGGACTGGAGAGGGATCCTGCCTTGGTGTCGGAGGCGCGTAACGCCCTTGCAGCGCGCGGCCTCACGGGGCCGATTTCCGTTGCGCACTGGGAAGGCAAGAGGCTTCCATACGCCGAAAATCTGGTCAATCTGTTGGTTGTGGAACGACCGGACGCCGTTGGAATGGACGAGGTGATGCGCGTGCTGGCGCCCGGCGGAGTCGCCATGCTGCGAGGGGCAGACGGCTGGTCCAAGGCATCGAAACCGTGGCCGGGCAGCATCGACGAATGGACGCACTACCTTCACGACGAGACAAACAATGCCGTGGCCGATGATGCTGTTGTCGGGCCCCCGAGGCATGCGCAATGGATTGCGGAGCCGTGGTCGGCGCGGAGTCACGAACACCTGGCAAGCGTGAGCGCCATTGTTTCGTCGGGCGGACGGGTGTTCTGTATTGCGGATCTGGGCCCGGTGGCATCGGTTACCTTGAAATCGGACTGGCGATTGCTGGCGCGTGACGCCTTCAGCGGGGTGCAGCTCTGGGAGAAGCCGGTTGGCCCCTGGGAGAACCAGCTACGGGGCTTCCGCACGGGGCCGAGCGACATGGCGCGGCGGTTGGTAGCCGTTGGCAACCGCGTATACGCCACGCTGGGCTATGGTAAGGGCGCGGTGGCGTTGGACGCTGCAACGGGCGAAGAGGTCCGGCATTTTTCGGGGACCGAGGGGGCTGAGGAACTCATGGTCCACGACGGTCTCTTGTTCGTCGTGGTGGGCGATGTGCAGGCGAAGCTGGATGCGGCCGCCGCGGCGCGACGGGGCGCGTTGCCGCCGGAGGGCGCTCGACGGTTGATGGTGTTCGACGCCATGAGCGGCGAGGAACGCTGGCGTGAAGACGGCAAGGACGTGGCCGCGCTGATGCCGACGACGCTGGCGGGGCTGGATACACGGGTGTACTTCCAGAACCTGGACGGCCTTATCTGCCTGGATGCAGCATCAGGTGAAGAGCGATGGCGCGTGGCGCGTCCCGTCAGCGCGAGCCGACCGTCTTGGTCGGCCCCCACGTTGGTGGTACACGACGGCGTGGTGTTGTGCGCGGACCGCGAGGGGCCGAAGGAGCCAAACCCAGCAGCGGATGCGCCCCGGTACATGGTGGACATCAAGGGTGGCGGCATTTCGGGCCAACTCATCGCCTACGACGCGGCAACGGGTGAGCGGCTCTGGCAGTGTCCCTGTATGGAAGGCTACAACTCCTCGGTAGACGTGTTCGTCGCGGACGGTCTGGTGTGGACAGGTAAGGTACGCCGCGAAGGCGATCCGGGGTTCACGGAGGGACGGGACCTTCGCACGGGCGAGGTGGTGCGGCGCATTGCGAGCGACGAAGACCACAAACATGTGGGCATGCCGCATCATCGCTGCTATCGCAACAAAGCCACGAACGATTGGCTGCTCATGGGGAAATCGGGAATCGAATTCATCGACATCGAAACGGGCGAGACCACTCTGCACAACTGGGTACGCGGTGTGTGCCAATACGGCATCATGCCGTGCAATGGCATGATCTACGCGGGAGCCCACTCGTGCGCCTGCCACATCGCCGCCAAGCTGAATGGATTCTGCGCACTCGCCCCTGAACAAGCGCCTGTTGCCGCCGATGACGCGCCCCGGATGAACAAGGGCGCCGCATACGACGAACCGCTTGATGCCAAGACCGACGAAGACGCCTGGCCTACGCTCCGACAGAACGCCATGCGTAGCGGCGCGACCGCCAACGTGCTGCCGACGAGCTTGCGTCCCGCTTGGGAGACGGAGCTGGGCGGCGGGCTGAGTTCCGTGAGTGTGGCCGAGGGCAGGGTCTATGTGGCGAGTATCGATTCGCATGTTTTGCATGCGCTGGACGTGGAGACGGGCGAGGAAGTGTGGCAATGCGTCGCGGCGGGACGTGTCGACTCCCCCCCCACCATCTGCAAAGGCCGGGCCTATTTCGGCAGCGCCGACGGCCATGTCTATTGCGTACGAGCATCCGACGGAGCGCCGGTGTGGCGGTTCCGTGCGGCTCCGGAGTCGCGCCGGATGGTGGCGGGCGACCAAGTGGAGTCAACGTGGCCGGTCCATGGAACGGTACTTGTCGAAGACGGTGTGGTGTATGCCGCGGCCGGTCGGTCGTCGTTCCTGGACGGCGGCATAGCTCTCTGTCGGCTGGATGCCGAAACGGGCAAGCTCCTTTCCGAAACTCGCGTCTTCGATATGGACCCCAACACGGGGTCGCACCCGTGGTCGAAGAGTTTCACAATGGAAGGGGCGTTCCCGGATGTACTTTCATCGGATGGGACGTCGGTGTTCATGCGGCATCGACGGTTCGACCGTGCGGGTGTTGAGCAGGAGCAGGATGTGCCGCACATCTTCAGTCCCACGGGCTTCCTGGACGGTTCGTGGTGGCACCGGACGTATTGGCAATATGGCGACAAGTTCCCGGCGGGATGGGGCAACTGGTGGAAGGCGGGCAACATGGTGCCGGCGGGCCGGATACTCGCGGTCAACGAAACGCACATCTACGGGTTTGGCCGCAGCTTCTACCCGAGCGGCAATGCGGGGCAATGGAATCATGGCGAGAAGTACCGCCTGTTCGCCATCGGCAAGGACTTCGATCCTCTCGATGCGGCGGCGGTGAAACGGCGGGGCGGGAATGCCGACAAAGACCGGCCTTCCTTAGCCTACCAGTGGGAGCGCACGCTTCCGTTCTTCGTACGGGCGATGGTACTGGCGCAGGACACGCTGTTTATCGCGGGCCCGCCGGATGCGGGACATACGAGCGAAGAAGCACTGGCGTCGTTGCGCGGCGAACGAGGCGCGCTACTCTGGGCTGTCTCAGCGGCGGACGGAGCGCAACTCGCCGAAATGGAGATGGATTCGCCGCCGGTGTTCGACGGAATGGCGGTGGCCTATGGGCGGATCTACATGACGACGATGGACGGCCGCGTCGTCTGCATGGCGGGGCGGGAAGAGTAGCGGGAAGCGGGAGCCCAATCGCAAATCAACGATCGGACCGAGGAGCTGAACAATGACGCTGAGCCAATGCCTATTCGTATCCTTGATCTTCGTGACGCTACTCGCCGCTCCAGCGGGCGCGGCGGATGGTGACCGCAAGTTGGATGTCGAGCGCCAGGTGGTTGCCGAGGGCGCGGCATGGGGCGCTATCAACACGCTCTCCGACGGATCGCTGGGGCTGGTTGTCCAGCGGGCGCGCCCTCTGAAGGACATCGACGCAACCAACGTCGCGATGGAATGGCTGCGATCTACGGACAACGGGAAGACGTGGTCATCGCCCGTGTTGATCGCGGAACGACGAGGGTCGGATGGTGGGTTGTTCGAGAGACGCGCGGACGGTGGGTATCTTGTGTTCCAGGAACGGAACGAGGCCTTCGGACAATTGCCCAGTGGGCGGATTGTGTGTGGGTTCACCGAGTTGGACTACTTCTACGACAAAGACGGCAACAATGAGCCGCGTCCCGGTGTCGCATGGAATCATGAGAACCAGGGTATCGTCTACTCGTGGTCCGACGACCTCGGCGCCACGTGGTCCGAAACCAAGAAGATGAATGTTGCGCCGTTCGGCGGTCCTAAGCAGATGATGAGCCCCCACTGGCGTATTGTCACGTTGGCCGACGGGACGAGCCTCATGAGTCTCTACGGCAGCTATGATCCCGCGTACGACGGCCCTCTGGACATCCCTGAGGGTACGAAAGTGATGTCCGGGGTGCTACGGACCACGGACAACGGCGAAACGTGGGGCGACGCGACGATCATTATGGCGAAGGACGACCCCCTGCCCTGGGAGGAGACGGCCCTGTGCAAGGTGGGCGACAACACGTTGCTGGCCCATATGCGCACCGGGCGTCATGATGTGGAACAGTACACATCCGTCGATGGCGGCCGCACGTGGACGGGACCAACGCCGGTCACGGAACCGGGGCAGCAGCCTGGCGGGGCCTTCAAGCTCGCGAGCGGCAATCTGGTCTTCACCTGGGGAAACCGTCGCGAACCCTTTGGGGCCGCGGCCATGATCAGTCGCGACAATGGCGCAACGTGGGACTACGATCACCGGGTTTCGCTTGCCTGGGACGCGCCCAACGAGAGTTGCGGCTATGCCAATGGCGCGCAGGCCAAAGACGGGACGATTGTCGTCACCTACTACCGGATGCCGGCGACAAAGGACTACCGGAAGCTCTGGATGGAGAGCAACGTGTATGTGCTGCGGTTCACGGAGGCGGAGTTGATCGAGGCGATGAAGCCGTAGAGGGCATTTCCATGCCTTGAGTTGTACCGCATGTCGACACCGGGGGCGGCATCCCGCGTTCATACCCGGACAAGCACAGCCACCGGCCGAAGGCGCGGCCGATTACTTCTTCTTGGCCTGCTTGGTTAGTAGTGCCAAGGCATTCAGAGGGCGTGCTTGCAGCTTGAGCCGCCCCTGTATGGATTCCCATCGGTACACACTTGCGGGCGTCACACCGAGCGTTTCGGCGAATTGGGCCACCGACAACCCGAGTTGCCTGCGCAAGCGAGCCACCGATTTTCCCGTGGGCCGAATCCTTGGCGGGGCGCCTGTCTTGGCCTTGGCCGTAGCGCGCGAGCCGGGTGCATCTTTCCCCGACTTCTTCCGACGCGGGGGTCTCCTGCTCGCATTCTCCTTCGACTTCTTCGGCGGCATCGCGTTGCCTCGCTTCCGCGGCTTAGTACGGCGTGCTTTCGCCTTCCCTGGAACCTCGATGGTCCTTTTTGCCGGAATGGGTTGGGCGTCAGCCTGGTCGTCTGTGTCGAGGTCAATACCGAAGATGCCGCTCAATTGATCGTCGGCGAGTGCCTCGCCCTTCACGGCCACGGCAGCGCCGGGTATGGACATCTCCGCGGCGATCAAATCTTGCGCGTCCACATCGCGCAGCAGGAAGAGGAGATCGGGGCGGGCGTCGAGTCGGCTGCCCACGCCGTAAAGGGCGGACGCCACATGCTTGCACATCACCGCCCAATCGGGACAATCACAGGACAGTTTGATCTCGCCCGGTCTTGGAAACAGACCATTCTTCCGGTCCGTCACGACGGCCATTACCTGATCGGAAAGCTTGCCCTGAAGCAACTCAAGCATCGACCCAATCTGCCCGGAGCATTTCCTCTTGATGGCCTTCCAGGCGGCAGGTTTCAGTTTCTCGATGACGACAGACACCTTGTAGAGCGATGAACCGGCGACCATGGCCTCGACCCGGCAGGGCTGGATGTCCAGGTGGCATACGGAACCATTGCGAACATAGGCCCGCCCGCGGGGCAACCTGTTTTCGTAGTCGGAGAAGGACTCCAGATGGGTACACCAGCCCCTGCCCCAGAAGCTACGGGCGATGGTTTGTCCTTCAATTTCCACGGGCTGTATGTCTTCGCCCTTCTCGCGAAGCTTGTTCATCTGCCGTTTTGCCTTGGCGCGGCGCTCGGCCACGGAAACGTACCGACCCCAGAAAGACATGTCATCTCCTCACAGTGTCGCGCGGGTCACATCAAGGCGGACCAAGCGCAGCAATTCGTCGTCCGGCAGTTCCGTCAGGTTCACTTCGCCCTCCCCGCCGAGGAGTTCGGCCGCCAACTTCCGCTTCTCCTCGATGAGAGCGTCAATATGCTCCTCTACCGTTCCCCTGGTTACAAACTTGTGGACGAGCACGTTGCGCTTCTGACCAATGCGAAACGCACGGTCGGTGGCTTGGTTCTCCACAGCGGGGTTCCACCACCTGTCAAAGTGGATCACATGCGAAGCCGCGGTCAGGTTCAATCCAGTGCCCCCGGCCTTGAGCGACAGAATGAAGAAGGGCGGGCCGTCCTCGTCTTGGAACTGCTCGACGATTGCCCTGCGCTTCTTCACGCTGGTCCCGCCATGCAACACGAGGCCGCCGCGGTGGAAGATCCCGGCCATGTGTTCGGCCAACGGATCGATAATCTCTCGGAATTGGGTGAACACCAGCACCTTCTCCTGGCGTTCGGCGAGTTCTTCGCAAATCTCGGCGAGGCGCAGGAACTTGCCGCTGGCGCCGCATCCGTATTCCCCGTCGCCGGAAGCCTGACTGGGATGATTGCATATCTGTTTCAGCCGCATCAGAGTTTGGAGCACCAGGCCTCGCCGCGCCATACCATCGGAGGCTTCCAGGGCGGACTCCATGGACCGCACGGTTTGTCCGTAGAGTCTCACCTGCGCTTTGCTCAGGCTGCAGTAGCGGGTAGTCTCGGTCTTCTCGGGCAGGTCGGCGATAACGGTTCGGTCCGTCTTGAGTCGACGCAGGATGTAGGGTCCGACCAAGCGACGCAGCGGCGCGAACTGGTCGTCCACGCGCGCCTCCAAGCTCTTGACGAACCTCTTAAACACCGGGGCCGAGCCGAGAAGCCCCGGACTCACGAAGTCAAACAAGGACCAGAGGTCGCTCAGACGATTCTCGACCGGCGTGCCGGTGAGAACGATGCGTGCATGGGCTGAGAGTTTCCTGGCCGCTCTGGACTGACGCGTCCCTGGATTCTTGATCGCCTGGGCTTCATCGAGGATTACCATCCGCCACGGTTGTTCCGCCAACCATGCTTGCCTCGTCAACATTGAGTAGGTTGTTATGGCGAGGTCGGTCTTCGCCAAATGGGTCTCGGGCGATTCCGCGATCCGGGCCAGTGTTTCCCGGCTTGTTTCGGTGGGATGCAGGAACAGCAGTTCAAGCGAGGGGGCAAAACGCAGTGCCTCTTGGCGCCAGTTGCCCAGCAGCGACGCTGGGATAACGAGAAGCGACGGCGGCGGCTGTTCCGCGTCCGTTTGACGGGCAGACAGCAACAGGGCCAGCACTTGGATGGTCTTGCCGAGGCCCATGTCGTCGGCCAAACAAGCACCCAAACCCAGTTCCGTCAGAAGATGCAGCCACGCGACGCCGTCCCGCTGATAGGGTCGAAGGGTACCTCGAAGCTCATTTCCGGCATCTACGCGGTCTAGCCGTCCCGGATCGCGGAGCCCGGCCAGAATGTCGCGCATCGCCTCGCCCGCCGCTACGTGTACCCAGGGACGCTCGTCCTCAGCTTGTTCCTCGTGTTTCAGGTCCGTCGATGCGCCGGCCAGGAGCCTCATGCCCTCCACGAACGAGATCTCACCGTCCTCGGACTGCTGTCGAAGGGCCTCCCAGTGCTCGATGGCTTCCCGCAGCTTCTCCCGGTCTACCTCGACCCACTGGCCTTTGAGCAAGACCAAGCCGTCTTCGCCGTTGAGCAGGGCGGCCAATTCCTTCGAGGAAAGAGATGCGTCGCCCAGCGCGACGCCGACATTGAAGTCGAGCACGGCCCCGGCACCCAGCGTCGATTGCTTGTGCTCGCCGATGGTCACAGAGACTTGAGGGCGCGATCGCTTGCGCCACCAATTGGGCAATCGTACGGATAGGCCGCTTTCCTCAAGTGCGGGAACGCTTCGAAGAAGCTGGTATGCGCGCTCGGCCGACCATGCCGTGGGTTGATAGATCTCGCGGGAGTTCACCAGGGCCTTCACCCAATCGCATGTCTCGGCGGCTTGGTGAACAGGAGAGAGCAGTTTGATCAGTGCGGATCGGTTCTTGGCGCTGGCATATTGCTCAAGCGCCTTGCGCAGGGGCAGGTGCTTCAGCTTTCCCGCAGCCCCGAACCCAGCCGTATAGGTGGCCATGAAAGCGAAAGGGCGCCTTTCGTCATTCTTGTTCTCGGCAAGGTGAAAGCACACTCGCCCCACCTGATGCCACTTGGGCGCCCGTGCCCGCAGAAACTCGTCCAGCCCGCCTTCCACCGCGACCGTCTCTTGAACCCAACGCTCCAACCCAGCCCAGATGGCTCGCACCACATCTTGGGACAGATACTCTCCCCCCTGCATCGGCGGGGCGGTCAAGATGAGCGTTCCACAATCGGCGTCGGACAGGGGCTCGACCTCAACAGTGTCAGCCGATCCAGGGATGTGGCACAAGCCAGTCAGGTAGCGGCTTGCCAGTTCTCTCCAGTAACGCGCGGTGGGCGAGTCCCCTGGATCGGTCTTCTCCGCCGACAGGGCGAAAAGTCCTTCCCGCCAATCGCGCAGAAACAGGTCCCGTATCGAAGTCAGCGCATCGGGCTCTCCTCCGTCCAGGGGAGAGTCCCAACGGAGATGTCCTGCCGGGGTGAGTCTTATTTCCATAGTCCATTCTCATCCATCAAGCGACAGAGCGGTCGTGCCCCGGCGCAACGCCCGGCGGTGTTCGCAATCGACCGGAGCTCGGGCGGAATCCCGCAGTCCCGTGGGATCGGAACGCGCTCTTGGGTGGAAGCCGGGAAACGATGCATTGATCCGTCACGGCTCCGGTCAGATGCAACACAGACCCGCACGCCAATTCGTTGAGGTCCGGAGCCGCAACTCCCACATGAGAAGCGGCGGGGCGCATATCGACGGGGATTATTGCCGGAACAGCCCTAGAGATCAAGCGGAGCGTGGTCACCATGCTGCCGCGACGGCCTCGAAGGTTTTGGCGGTTCGGATCGCCACTGGGTTGAGATCGTCGGTGTTTTCACCTAGAAGCGCTTGGCAGAACTGGCCAAGGCCGCACCAGGTGGTGCAACACATGCCTATCATCCGGTCGGTGGCGTCGCGTTGGGAGTAGTTCTTGAGCGCGAGGGCGGCCGAAGGTGATTTCCAGGGGCAGGGCCACACGCGGAAGCCCTTCTCTTGGAAGTACGGAACCGAGGGATACTCGGGGCGTCGGTTGTAGTGCCAGTCGCAGACGATGATGTCCTTTGGAATCATGTCGAGGGCCGAGGCGGTATCGTTGTTGCTTGATTCATAGGCGCCATAGTTCATCTCGGACATGGGGATGAGGCGGTCGCCCCAGAGGAGCATTTCCAGCCCTTTGCCTTTGACGACGT
>JAAEQP010001382.1 GCA_024231375.1 bacterium
CCCATGCCATGAAGTTAAAGGTGGACCCGCTGAGTACCTGCCCGCTGTGCACCTCGGCCATGCCGTAGGGGGCGTAGCCTTGTTCAGTCAAGGGGGAGAAGTACATCCGCAGGACAAACGAGCCTGCGGTCGTGGCGTTCAAGTTCGCGCCCGTGGCGGTCACAGCCAGTTTGCGCTGCGCTGCCGTGGTCAGATACGCGGCGCGGGTGCCGTGGGTGTTCCCGATCTCTACGCCGGGGCCGGTGGTCACGTCGCCAACGGTATCTGCGAACATGTCAGCAGACCCCGCGTAGAACGCGTTAGGATCCGCTGCGGCCGTGTCGCCTACCTCGATGGTAAGGGCCGACAGGGACGTGGCCGCGAACTTCGCAACCAACGTGGTGCGAACACCAAGCAACACGGAGTTCGCAGGTTGCAACCAGAAGTCCGCCGCGTCGGTGGTGCCCGCCGCATTGCAAGCCGCGTGGCTGTGGGTGATGGTGACATCATCCCATGAGACGCCCTTGACCATCACCGTGCCGGTGGCGGGGTCGTTAGAAGTTGCATTCACATACAACCCCACCCACTCGCCAGCGTCGTCGCAGATGTGCGCGCCTCGAACCTCGTCG
>JAAEQP010001383.1 GCA_024231375.1 bacterium
GCCGTCCATCAACTGAAGCTTGAACTTGCCGCCCTTTCCGTCACCGCGCAGCCAGAAGCCGATGGCCTTGTGTCGCGAAAGGTCGAGGGGCGGGTCGAACGTCTTGCCGATGTACGTCCAGCCAATGTCGGTGCTCAGCGTGCTTTCGGCGGAGTAGACGGCGCACAGCCGGCCTTCGCGCGCGTCCTGGTCCGTGAGCGCCATGTGTTGCGTGACGCCATCGAGCGTCGAACCACCCTCGCCGTGGGCGATAGCCAGGACCTCAGTGCGCTCGCCGCGGTTGTTGACGTAGGGCGTCAGGTCGTCGAACGTCTCCAACACAACGGCTTTTTCGGATGAGTACGACGGCCCCGGCATGAGCCACGCTCCGGGCTGCGCGTGAATCTGCACACCCACCTTCGCCGGCCCTTGAGGCACACGCACCGTCCATGCCGCGCTCTCCGGGTCAGCGGGCGTGACCTCGTGCCATGGGTCATAGACCACACGCTGGAAGAACTCCTGTCCATCTTCCTCGAGCAGCCGATACTCGCGGCGCAGATCGAGCAGCTTGGCGCGCTCTTCCGGCTCCTTCTCACCGGCCAGCGTTGGATCGATGCGCAACCGCGCACGCATTTCGCCGGGCACGCGGCCTGACAGACGCAGGCGTTCGTAGCGGGCAATCAGGTCGAGAATGTCGCCGGTGAACGGGTGCTTCTGCGCGGCGCCGAGGGATACCTGAAACGAGATGGACGAGTTGTAGCCGATGGTCGCGCCAAGGACGTACTCGTACATGTCGATCGTGCAGTTTGGGTCGTAGCCGTAATACCAGCCGATGTCGAGGGGCATGGCGTTCCGGCTGAAGGTGTCTAGCCAACGCGAGCGTTCGTCGAGGTAGCCCTTGAGGTCGCCGTGACCGTCGGCCGACGCGCTCCGCGCCAGGATGTGCCACGAATAGTGGCTGAAGCTGCTCGCCTGGATAAGAATGTCCTTGCGCGCCAGCTTGTCGAAGAACGTCTTGTGCAGCCGCGCGTTGTAGTACCAGTGCTCGCCTTGAAGACGTTCCGAGCCGTCGAAGTAGATCATGTCGATGTCGCACGCGTTGGCCACCTTCGCGAAATGGTCCGACACCTCGTCGATGAGCGAGGTGTCCATGTCATACATGTGATATCCGTACGAGCGCACGAGGTGGCGGATAGGGGCCCCCCGGGCATGGGGGGCGGGCGTCGTGCGGAGGTAACCGCGTTCGCATTCGCGGAAACCTGTGGGCGCTTCCATCGTCCGTGCACCGTAATGGATCAGCTCGTCGTCGATCTGGATGACCGTGCCTTTGCCCCGGTAGCCGCCGTCTTCGGTGGGAAAAACATCGGACACGGCAACAGCCGGGATGGAAGCAGCCGTCGCATCGACGTCGGCGGCGAGTTCCGCCGTGGCGTCCTTGGCGAGGCGCGGGTCCGGCACGGGTGTGAGATACGCGTCCGGCGGATAGATGGACGCCCCGAGCAAATGCAGGCCCACACGGAACCCGGCATCCTTCAACCGCTGCACCGTGCCCACGAGCGTGTCGAGGCCGCCGGAGAAGTTGTCGGTGTTGATGTCGAAATGCCCCGTGGCCCGCGTCCAGGAACTCTGCAAGATCAGAATCATGTCGAACCCGCCGCGCTTGGCCATGGCGATCACGTCGTCCGTCTGCGATTCATCGAAGCGCGTGATGAAAAGATACGACCGATCAATCCACGGCGAACGCTTGTTCCACTCGCCGCCCGGCCGTGGGCTCGGCAGTCCGGCCGCCA
>JAAEQP010001384.1 GCA_024231375.1 bacterium
GGGAGCCAGCATGAACGTGCGACTCACGACGATCCTGTTGATGCTTGCCGTCGGCGTGGCGGCGGGAGCTGAGGCGGCCGACAAGGAGGCAGTGCAAATCGTGGTCGGGTTCGAGGGCAGTTGCCCGCAGAGCCTCAAGGGCGTCAAGCGTGAAGGCCCCAACCGGTTCCGCATCTTCCCCTCCTGGCGTACCAGTCCGGGAATCGGCGAGGATGCCCTGGGGCGAAGCACCAGCCTGGGATTCAAGGTGGTCAACGCTGCCCAGTCTTCGCGGCCGGTGGAACTTCTGATCGATTGGCAGTATAACGAGGCCCCGTCGAAGGGCGTACCCCGGCTGCCTCAATTCCGCGGCGGCGTTGAGGAGTACATGTCGTATCGCGACTTCGTGGTCGTGCGCGGTCCGGGCGAAAAGGCCTGGCGAACCGTGATGGTCGACGTCGACAACTCGGTGGGCGTGTTGCGACTGAACGTCGCGCCCGGTGAAACCGAGATCCACTGGCATCCGCCCTACACCTACACGCAAA
>JAAEQP010001385.1 GCA_024231375.1 bacterium
CATGGGTGATGCCCAGTTCTTCCGGGGAGCGGTCGAAGCCCACATAAACCGTGACTGCCGACACGCTCGGTTTGCGGCCGCGCAGTTGGGCCAGGCTGGCCTCGGGCAAGGCGTCCTCACCGACGAGGTCCAGGTAGGTGGTCACCTTCGACGCATTCGAGATGACGGTCGAGGTGGCGATCTCTTCTCCGTGCTCCGTCACGACGCCCTGCACCTTGCCGTCCTCGACGAGGATGCGGGAGACGCCGGTGCTGTACCGGATTTCGCCGCCGTTGGCCGTAATCGTGTCCGCGATGGCGCTCGACATGGCCTGGGAACAGCCCTTCACGTGGAAGGCCTTGTACTCCGTGTACACGACGAACATCTGTGCGTAGTCGAAGAACGGCAACTCACTCGGCGGGAGTCCAACGTAGCCCCAATAGGCTGTGAGTGCCTTCATGAGCCGCGGGTCCGTGAAATACTTGTCGAGGACCTCCTGGGTCGGTTTGCACAGGTACTCGAAAATGCGCGGGAAATGCGCGAAAGTGCGCGCTATTTAC
>JAAEQP010001386.1 GCA_024231375.1 bacterium
GATGACCCAGATTCCCGATCATGCACCGCAAACCATCCAGGTGCTGGACGCCGGGCTTCACTGCGCCTGTGCGATTCCGATGGGCGTCAGCATGCATGAACTGGCGGCAGTCCTCGCCGCCGTCAAGCGCAGTGGCTGCCGGTACATGATGATGGAGCCGAACGTCTATCTTCCTGAGACCCTGTATGTGCAGGATTTGTTACGACGGGGAGAGTTGGGGCGCATTCAATATATGCGCGGTCTGCAATCCTATTTCCTGAACAATACCCACCAACCTTACTGGCGCGGCATCCCGCCTATGCACTACGTTTCCCACGCCTTCGCGCCGCTGCTGGCCATCGCCAACACGCGTGTCGACCGTGTGCGGTGCCTCGGGTCGGGCTGGATGCGGGACGAATTGCGACAGGTTCACGGGAACCCATACCCGATTGAAACCGCCTTGATGGAGCTTGCTCTGCCCGGAGTGGTGGCCGAGATCGCCATTCACTTCTTCGAGACCGCCGTCTTGCCGCGGGAAGGATTTGATGTGTTTGGCGAGAAGCTGACATTCAAATGGCCTGAATTCCCGGGAGAAAAGCCAGGCGTGTTTCGGTTGGTCAACCCACAGGGTTTCTTCAGCGACGAAGTCGTGTCGGAAAGAGTCGATGTGCCCAACGTGCCCGAGTCGCTTTCCGAACCCCTGAAAACCCTGTGCCAAACAGAACCGCTGATGTTCTGCGGGTTGGTACACGAATTCGTGCGCAGCATTCTGGAAGACCGGGAGCCTGTGTTGGGTGTGGAACGTTCCTACGATGTCATCGCTCCAGGCATCCTCGCGCACACGTCTGCGATGGAAGAGGGCCGTCGCATCGAAATTCCCAGATACGAGGCTTTCGCGAGCACCAATGCTTGCTACGCGTGACCCGCACCGTCAAAGGTCATGAGGAATGGCAGAGTAGATTGACGGCCATGGCGGATATGAATAGCATGGACTGGTTGCGGGAAGTGGTGGGGCAGACAACGGGAGGCAATCATGATAGAACTCGGCATGCACACGGACAACTGGCGCGCGTTGAGCGGGGGATTCGCTCAGGCGGCGGAGACAGCAGTCAAGTATGGCGTCAAACACCTCGAGTTTGCCGCGATCCATGGCCAGTACTTCATCCAGGCCATGGGCTATGAACCGGGCATTTCACTGGAATCGAACCCACGCGCGCTGAAGCGGTACTGCGACGAGCGCGGGCTGAAGATCTCACAGATTGATGGCGCCTATCCCCTGATGGGACCGGACGGCTCGGCCTATGGCGTACCGTATGTCCGGCAGTGTATCCGGTTCGCGGCCGAACTGGACTGTCCGATGGTGGACACCACGGACGGCGCGGCCGAGATCGCGGGCCTCAGCCGCGATGAAGTCTTCCGCATCACGTGCGACAACTACAGGCAGGTGCTGTCCTGGGCGGAGGACTACAAGATTGTCATCAATGTCGAGCCTCATGGTCCCTATACCAATGACGGCGAATTCATGCTCAAGCTGTTCGAGCATTTCGACTCCGAATGGTTGCGGTGCAACTTCGACACGGGAAACTGCTTCATCGCGGGCCATGATCCGCTGGAGTACTTGAAGACATTGCAAGCCTACGTGTCGCACTGCCACATCAAGGACGTGAGCGAAGGGTTGGCGGCTGCGGCGCGCGGCGAGGAAACCGGCATTGCGTGCAGCGAGGTGCCCATCGGCGGCGGCGTGAACGCCGACAACATCGCGAAGTGTATCGCGTTCTTGAAGGAAGCGGACTGGAATGGCGTGGTCTCGCTCGAATGCTACGGGGCCGACGAAAACATCCGTCAGAGTGTCGAATTCCTGCGAGCGCTGGTCTGAGCGCGACGCCCTGAGAGGAGAACATGCCGTGTCACGGAAGACCGACCGCCGGACGTTTGTGAAGACCGCGATAGCAGTGTTGGGCGTCATGACGCTGTCGATACAAGCCGGGGGAGCGGAGCCTGCCATGCAGCGGTTGTCGGCCGCCGACGACGCGGCGGGCAAAGGTTCTGCGTTCTTCCCGCTCTGCATGGATACCCACGACAGCGTGAAGCGGACGCTTGAGGAGCAAGCGTCGCTGCTCAAAGAACTGGGGTACGACGGGGCGGGGCATCTCTGGTTGGACGGTCTCAGCGAGCGTATCAAGACGCTCGACGCCCACGGCCTTGATCTGTTCCAAGTCTACCTGCGCGTAAACATCGCACCCGATGCCACCCCGTACGACCCCCGCCTCGACGAGTCCCTGGCGCTGCTGAAAGGCCGCGACGTCATGCTGGCCTTGCTGGTGAGCGGAGGCGCCCCTTCCGATCCCGCGGGCGATGCCCGGGCCGTCGCAATCGTTCAAGAGATCGCCGATAAGGCCGCCAAGGCGGGCGTACGGGTCGTGCTGTATCCCCACTCCGGGGATTGGCTGGAGCGCGTTGAGGATGCGGTGCGCGTCGTAGAGAAGACGGACCGTCCAAACGTGGGCGTCATGTTCAACCTGTGCCATTGGTTGAAGGTGGACGACGAGAAGAACCTGAAACCGCTGCTGACGTCCGCCATGCCTCATCTGTTCGCGGTGAGCATCCACGGCGCGGATCGCGCAACGGAAATTCACGCCGGTACGGGCAATTGGATACAGCCCTTGGGCAGTGGATCCTTCGACGTGGGCGCGCTCCTGGATATGCTCCGGGACCTCGGCTACCGGGAGCCCATCGGGCTTCAGTGCTACGGAATCCAGGGTGACGCCCGGGATCATTTGACGCGGTCAATGGCCGCCTGGCGCCGATTCACCGAAGGGCGCAATGCGGACGCACCCTAGCTGCGCATCCGGCCGCCCTGGCCCGTGCCAATCTCGCGGCCGATGGACATGACGCGTCCGCGCAGGCACATGCGGCACTGACCGGCGGTCTCGTTGATGCAGGCCTTGCCGGGGTAGATTTGGTAGCTCTCGCGATACGCTATCGGGGTGAGGTTCGGCATGACGATGTTCGCGCCTCGCTGAAGACCGAGTTCGCGGCCCGAGTCGCGGTTGATGGTTGCCAAGGCCGTGGTGCTCGGGATATTGGCCTCCGGGCACACGAGCCGCGTCAGCGCCACCACCTTGTAGGTCATCAGTTCTGAGTTGGACACCTGATCCTCGGGCGCAACGTCGCGCCGCCATTCGCCCGTGCCCAAGGGCGTGTCGGGATGCGTAATGTACGGCCCGACCCCGATCATGTCGAGGTCGAGTTGCCGGAACAGGTCGATGTCTTGCGCGAGATTGGCGTAGGTCTGCCCTGGAATTCCGACCATCACGCCGCTACCGGCTTCGTAGCCCAACTGCGCCAACGTCTTGAGAATTTCAACGCGATCCGACCCTAGCCGCGACGGCAGGTCCGGATGAATCAGCTTGTACAGGTCCGGGTCCGACGTTTCGAAGCGCAGCAGATACCGGTCCGCGCCCGCTTCGCGCCACGCGACGAGGTCCTCGTCCGGGCGTTCGCCCAGACTGAGTGTCACGGCCAGCGGCGTCTCGCGTTTGATGCGGCATATCAGGTCGGTGAGCCACTCGCGCGTAAGCCCGTAGTCTTCGCCTGCCTGCATGACGACCGTGCCGTAGCCGTACTCGACGGCTTCGCCCACGCACGCCATGATTTCATCTTCGGGCATGCGGTAGCGTTCGATGTCGCCGTTCGACACCCGCAACCCGCAGTACCCGCAGGACCGGGCGCAGTAGTTGGAAATCTCGATCAGACCGCGCAGATGCACGGCGTTGCCGACCTTCTCCGCGCGGACCGCGTCCGCCGCGTCCCACAGTTCCTGAAGACGCGCTTCATCGTCTTCGCGTAGCCAAGCCTCGATGGCGGCTTGGTCAAGGTTCGTCTCAAGACTTGCTGTTGGCTTCAGTGTCTGTTCCGTCACGCTCCTACCCTCTCGAATCGTTTGTGACGCCATGCGTAGGCCGCGAAAAGGCCTGGGACAGTCCCGTCTACGTCCGCCTGCGGCGGACTCCGCTTGGTACAGGTCCCGCGCGGCGCGGGTTCCCGGCTTTTCGCTCCGTCACGCTCCGAATCCCTCGCGTCGTTCGTCGTACTGCGCTTCACTAGCTGTTCGGGGACCCCGCAGCCTCCGTGGCCGTTGCCTCTTTGTACACCTCGAGCGCGGCCGGGAAGGGTTCCAAGGCCCGTTCGAAAATGCCCAGACTGTAGGCGATCGTTAGCCCGTAGTTGGTAATGGGGATGCTTGCTTCTTTGCATTGGACAATCCGGCTCAACATGGCCCGCCGGTTCGCCGTACACGCTCCACAATGCACCACCAGGTTGTAGGGGGTCACGTCCTCCGGGAAATCATGCCCCTGGACGTGATCGAATTCGAGTTTGCCGCCCACATACTGGGTGAGCCACCGAGGGATCTTCACGCGCCCGATGTCTTCCCCAATGGGATGATGGCTGCAATGCTCCGCCACCAGGATACGGTCGCCGGCTTGGAGCTTGTCGATGGCGAGCGCGCCGGCTACCTGGGTCGGCAGGTCGCCCCGGAACCGCGCAAAGAGAATCGAAAAACTGGTGATGGGAACGTCGCGCGGCGTATCGGCCGCCACTTTCAAGAAGGCCTGCGAATCGGTTACGACCAGTTTCGGCGGCCGGTTCAGGCGATCCAAAGCATCACGCAATTCGCGTTCTTTCACCACCATGCAATAGGCATCGCTGTCGAGGAGGTCGCGAATCGACTGGACCTGCGGCATGATGAGACGGCCCTTGGGCGCTTCCTTGTCGATAGGCACCACCAACACGGCCATTTCGCCCGGACCGACCAGGTCGCCGAGGATGGTGGGGTTGTTGACGAATTCCTCGGGCGCGTTGTCCAGCAAGGCCTGGCGGAAATCCAGGATGCCTTGTCCCTTCTCGGCGACAGTCCGTACCGTCGGGATGTCGCGTTCTTCGAGATCGTCCAACATCGCCGCGTCGGGCTCGGCCAGGTCCGTCTTGTTGATGACCACCACCACCGGAATCTCGCGGCTGGTCATCTCGTCCAGGATTTGGCACTCAAACTCGCCCCACAGGCCGGCTTCGGTCACGAGAACGCCCAAGTCGGTACGTGCGAACACTTGGCGTGTCTTCTGAATGCGCAAATCGCCCAACGCGCCCACATCATCGATGCCCGCCGTGTCAATGAACAGCACCGGTCCGAGGGGGAGGAGTTCCATCGGTTTCTCGACAGGATCGGTGGTGGTGCCGGCGAAATCGGACACAATCGACACCTGCTGCCGGGTTATTGCGTTAAGCAGACTCGACTTGCCGACGTTCCGCCTGCCGAACAGGCCGATGTGAAGCCGAAACGATTTTGGTGCGCGCATGGCCATGAGTTGTGATTCCTACTGCTATACCAAGTCTTTACATCTAAAGGTTTTGGATGGGAAGATTATTCCTGGGGGTAATCGTCCGCCTGAGACATCCAGGCGGTCGTCGGGAAGTGGAGGATGGCGCCCGCGAAGCCTACGCCCATACACGTGAAGGGCCACAACAGGTCGCCCGTCATGAAACCCAGCATGAGACCAATGAGCCCGGCGCTCTCGCACCACACCATGATGACGATCATGACTCGCGCGCGGGTCATCAGTGTGTTGTCGCGGCCGAGCATGCTCGATTCCAGAACCCTTCGGAATGCAAACGAGGCCGCCACAATCACGGCGCCAAGTCCGGCCGCCAAGGGTCCAGCGACGCCGATGGGAAACACGGGCTCTTCACCGAACCCTGTGTCCGACATAGCCCCGGTGGCAAGCATGAGGTAGAGCACAAAGGCCCAGATGGCGCAGGAAGACGCAGTGGACGCACCGATCAATCGCATTCGTGCAGGTGTCATGGATTGGTTGGACAAGTCGCTCATACTACTACTTCCTCTCGTCGGGCATGCCCAGCCGGCACACGGCCTCGGGACTAATCAGCGCGTCGAAGGCCGCCGCATCCATGATACCCTCGGCTAGGACCACGTCGCGAACCGACCGCCCGGACTTGGCGGCTTCCTGGGCCACGGCGCTTGCGCGTTCGTAGCCGATGGCCGGAAGCAACGCCGTGGCCGCGGCCGTTGACGCCTCCACATGGGCGCGGCACCGGTCCTCGTCGGCCTCGATGCCTTCCACGCAATGCCGCCGGAGGATGTCGCATCCCCGGGCCAGCACGTCGCAACTCTCCAACAAACACGCCGAGACCAACGGTAGGAACGCGTTCAACTCCAGGTCGCCCTGCGAGCAGGCCAACGCGATGGTTTGGTCGTGGCCCATGGCCAGCATGGCCACCTGACTCACGGCTTCCGGAATCACCGGATTCACCTTGCCGGGCATAATCGACGACCCAGCCTGGCGTTCCGGCAACCGAATCTCGCCGAATCCCGCCTCGGGTCCCGACGACAGCAAACGAAGATCGCTGCACACTTTCAACAAGGTTGTGGCGCACGCCTTGAGAATGCCCGATACCTCGACGAACACGTCCGCGTTCTGCGTCGCCTCGACCAGGTTCTCGGCGCGGGCGAAACCGATCTCCGTGCATTCGCGGAGGGCGTCTACGACCCGGAAAATGTATTGGCGGGGCGCGGCCAGGCCCGTGCCGATGGCTGTACCGCCCAGGTTGACCACCCGAAGCCGTTCTTCGCACTTGTAGATGCGCCAGCGGTCGCGGGTGAAGGCTTCGGCGTAGGCCGCCATCTCCCGTCCCAACGTGGTCAGCACGGCGTCCTGCATCTCGGTACGTCCGACCTTCACGACATGGGCGAATTCCTTCTCCTTGACCTGGAACGCTTCCTGCAACGCCACGACCCGCTCCTCAAGAGTGTGGAGCAGCCGGATTGCGGCCAGTTTCAGAGCAGTAGGATAGGTGTCATTGGTCGATTGATGCCGGTTGAGGTCGTCGAGCGGCGATACGCGGGCGTAGTTCCCGTACTCCTCATTCAACAGTTCGAGCGCGCGGTTCGCCAGCACCTCGTTCACGTTCATGTTCAGGCTGGTGCCGGCGCCGCCTTGCAGGAGGTCCACGGTGACATGCTCGGAGAGCGTGCCGTTGGCGAGTTCGCGGCACGCGCGTAGAATTGCCTCGCCTTTGGCGGGGTCGTCCGCCCAAACGCCCAGGGCCTGGTTCGTCATGGCGCACGCCAGCTTCACGGTCCCGTAGGCGCACACCAACTCCGAATGCACCGGCCGCGCCGCCAATGGAAAGTTCTCGACGGCGCGGACCGTGTGAATCCCGTACAGTGCGTCACGGGGAACCTGGCGTTCACCGAGAAGGTCGTGCTCGGTGCGGTACGTCTCGTCCATGGTGTCCCCCAAAAAGCATGCGCGAGAAACGGGACAGAGGGGCTGCTGAAAAGGGCCCCGCCTCGCCACACGCAGGCCGCGAAAAGACCTGGGACAGTCCCGTCTGCGTCCGCCTCCGGCGGACTCCGCTTGGTACAGGTCCCGCGCGGCACGGGTTCCCGGTTTTTCGTTTCTCGCTTTGCTCGCTTGGTACAGTTCCTCGCGATCAGTGCTCGAAGATGATTTCCTTCACATCGATGCCGTCGATGGTCGCGAGCTTGTCGCGCAGTTCGAAGCTCTTGGCTTGGTCGCCGAACATCTCGAGGACGATCACCCCGCCCGGCGCGCAGAAATCACCGTCTACCCGGTGCATGCCCACGCGGGTCTTGATGTAGCAGCCGTATTCCGTGAAGAGGTCCTGAACGTCCCCCGCGTTCTTCACCCGGTCCGTCACGTGAATACCGAAAATGATGTGTGTTGTCTTCGCCATGTGAACACTCCCTATGCCACGTCGTGGCCTGTTCCCGCCAAGTACCCCAGAAACCCTACACGTACACGTCGCGCTCGCCCGATTTCACGCGGTCGACCAGCGCTTCCGAAACCTTCCGGCGCGGCTCCGTCATATCGGCCAGCACCTTGGCCACGCACGCTTCGCCCACTTCCCGTGTTTCGGGCGACGCGTAGTCGCACAGATACTCCATGAACGTGCTGACCGCGTTGACGCTGCAATGATCCTTGATCTTGCCCGGTTTGGCAAGGTCCATGAAGTCCGCGCCGGTCCGGCCCAGGCGGTAGCAGCCCGTGCAGAACGACGGAATGTACCCCAGCGACGAGATGTCGCGGATGACTTCGTCCAGATGCCGATGGTCGCCCAAGGAGAACTGGCTCATGTCGGCCTGCTCTTCCTCGGCGTACCCACCCGGGTTGGTGCGGCTGCCCGCCGAGATCTGCGACACGCCCAGCGCGAAGGTCTCGCGCCGGATGTTGGGCGTTTCGCGGGTGGACATGATGATGCCCGTATAGGGTACGGCAATGCGAAGAATCGCCACGAGTTTGCGGAAATCGATGTCCGACACGGGATGAGGCGGATGACTGGCCACGTCCGAACCGAATGCCGGTTCGAGCCGCGGCACGCTGATGGTATGGGGCCCGACGCCGTACTTCCCTTCCAGATGGCGGATGTGCTGCATCATGGCCAGCACTTCGAATCGCCAATCGGCAAGGCCGAACAGAATTCCCACGCCCAGGTCGTCGATGCCCGCTTCCATGGCGCGGTCCATGGCCGAAATGCGCCAATCGAAGTCCTTCTTCATGCCTTCCAGGTGGACGCGCGCATAAGTCGCGCGGTGATACGTTTCCTGGAAAAGCTGATAGGTACCGATCTCGGCCGCTTTCAGTTGTTTGAACTCATCCAGCGTCAGCGGGGCCACGTTCGCATTGACGCGGCGGATTTCGCTGCTGCCGTTCTTCGTCTTGTAGATGGTTTCAATGGACTTCAGGACGTAGTTGAACCCTTCCTCCGGATACGATTCGCCCGCCACAAGCAGCACGCGCTTGTGCCCC
Source organism: bacterium (assembly GCA_024231375.1). Next base: position 8,829 of record JAAEQP010001386.1, read on the forward strand.
TGGTCAATGAGGATCTGGACCTCGTGGGCGATCTCTTCCTGTGTGAGGGCGCGGCGCTTGACGTCGCGATTCGTCCTGCGGAACGCGCAATAGGTGCATTCGTTGGCGCACAGGTTCGAGATGTACAAGGGCGCAAACAACACGAGACGGCTGCCGTAAATCTCGTCCTTCACAGTGCGGGCCGTGTCGAACAGTTCGCCCAGAAGCTCAGGGTCGCTGATGGCCATGAGCGCGGCGATCTCCTCCGACGAGATCCCTTTCATTTCCAGGCCCTTGGCGAGGACCTCGCGCACATGGGTGGCGTCCTTCTTCGACCCGTGGGCCAGAATTGCCTCAATCTGCTCTTCGTCAATGGGTACGGTCTCGATCTGCTGCGTCATGGTGTCAACTTCCCTGGTCGTCCTCGGCGTCTTTCTTCAACGGTTGGGGGATCTCGAAGAAGAACTCCGCCCATGAACCTTGTTCGGACTTGGCCCCAATCTTGCCACCGTGTAGTTGCACGATACGCCAAGTCGTGTAGAGTCCTACGCCCGTTCCTTTGCGCTGCATCAATTCGGGCGATTGAATCCGGCTGAACCGCCGGAACAGTTTGGATCGCTGCGATTCCGGAAACCCGGGGCCTTCGTTCCAAACCGAAACACGAAGCCCGGATTCGTCCGTGTTCACACTCACCTTTACCTTACCACTAACATTCCCGTACTTCACGGCATTCCCAAGTAGATTGACCAACACGACTTGCAGGAGCGCCGGGTCGCAGTCCACGGGCATAGGCCCCTCCGGCAAGTCCTGATCGACGGTCACTTCCTTCTCCTGAACCGCCGCCTGTACCAAGTCCAGGCAGGGCTCAAGCACATCGGCCAGGAAATCGACTTGCTTCGCATTCATCTCGAGCTGGCCGCCCTCGATTCTGGCCA
>JAAEQP010001387.1 GCA_024231375.1 bacterium
GGTTTCGCCCGAGATGCCGCAACGGCCGGTGTGCTGACTCATCTCAATGCCGCCGCCCACGGTGGCGTGGCGCGGCGCGGCCACCACCGGGCCCTTGCAGAAGCGCATGGCCATGTTGGTGTTTTGGAATTCGGTCACGGCGCCCTTCACGGCGTCCCAGTTATCCTGCATGATCTCGCCGAGTATCATGAACAGGTTGGCGCCCGCCGAGAAATGCTCGCCTTGATTCGCCAGCACCATACCGCCGAACTGGCCCTCGTTGACCAATTCCACGCCACGCCGAAGCATGGCCAGCAGGTCGCCGTCTATGGTGTTCATCTTGGTGTGGAATTCGGCACACACGATGCCGTCACCCAGATCGAGGAGGCTGGCGCTCTCGTTCTCTTCGACCACCGCGCCCGCTTCCTTGGCATCCAGGATGTTGAAAGCCTTCGGATTCTGGGGGATAGGCTGGTAGCTCTTGGACGCCATGTCGAAGAACATGCGCGTGCCGTCCTTGCTCGTGTAGAACGAGTCAAGACCCGCGTCCAACAGCGCCTTGGCGATGGCGGGCAGCTCCAGGCCGTCCTCCACCATGCGGTCGCACGCGTACTTCACGCCGAGCACGTCCCACGTTTCGAAAATGCCGATGTCCCACGCGAATCCCCATTTCACCGCGTTGTCGATGTTGACGATATCGTCGGCGATCTCGGGGATGCGGTTGGCAGCGTAGATGGCCGTGTTAGCGAACAGGCCCCACACAAACTTGGACCCCTTGTCCTCGCCCGTGTGCATCACTTTCACCTTCTCTTCAAGGCTTTCCAGGTTACGCACCGCGCCGGTGCAGTCGAACCGGGTCTTCTGCTGCGGGGTGTGTTCCAGCGTATCCACGTCGAGGGACAGGATAATGCGCTTGCCCTTCTCGTCGCGCTCGTCGGTCTTCTTGAAAAATCCCAGCCCCGACTTCTCGCCCAGCATGCCTTTGTCGAGCATGGTCTGGACGTAGTCCGGCGCCACGAACAGGTCGCGCTTCTCGTCGTCGAGGCAGCCGTTGTAGACGTTGCCGATGACGTGGACGTAGGTGTCGATCCCGACCAGGTCGAGGGTGCGGAAGGTGGCCGACCGCGCATGGCCAACGCTTGGCCCGGTAAGCATGTCCACATCTTCGACGGACAACCCGAACTTGGGGAACTCGTTCAGAATCCATTGGCACGAGAACGTGAGGATACGGTTCGCGACGAAATTCGGCGTGTCCTTGGCCCGTACGACACCCTTGCCCAGCACGTTCTCGGAGAACTCGGCCATGTCGTCGATCACTTCCGGGAGCGTATCGGGACCCGGTACGAATTCGAGCAGTTTGAGGTACCGCGGGGGGTTGAAGAAGTGCGTGCAAAAGAAATGCTTGCGCATGTCGTCGTCCATACCTTCAACCATGGACTGTATCAAGATGCCGCTGGTGTTGGTGGTGACCACCGTCCCGGGCTTGCGGTGCTTCGCGACTTGGGCGAACACGCGCTTCTTGATCTCAACATCCTCCTTCACCACCTCGACGATCCAGTCGCATTCCGCGATGCGGGCGATGTCGTCCTCGAAGTTGCCGACCTCGATCCAGTCCAGCAACGACTTTCGGTAGATGGGGGAAGGTTTGGCCTTGAGCACCGACTGCTTGCTCTTCTCGGCGAAGGCGTTGCGTTCGGCCTTGCTGGCTTTGGACGGGTCGGGCAGGTCGGGTGGCACAATGTCGAGCATGAGACTCGGTATGCCGCAGTTGGCGAGATGCGCTGCGATAGCGCTTCCCATTACGCCGGAACCCAACACTGCTACGCGCTTGATCTCTTTCATTGGCAGAGCACTCCCGGGAACATGGTTGACGCCGCTCGTGTAACTGA
>JAAEQP010001388.1 GCA_024231375.1 bacterium
CGGCGGCCGAGCTGCGGCGACGAGATGACATCGGCCCGGCCGTCGTGATCCCAATCGCAGACCACGATCTTCGAGCGACCCGTCGCCGCCCTCGCAATGGTCACCGCGTAGTTCGTCACGTCCGCCCCGTTCTTCGCGAAGAACGCCCAGTCCGCAATCGTCACCATGTCAACCAGCAGTTCCGCCAGTTCCACCATCCTGGGCGACGCCACGCTCGCCGTGTCCGCCATCTTCATCTGCTTATGAAACGCTTCGTCAACAACCGGATGGTTGTATCCGAGCACGATGGGACCATACCCGCACATGTAGTCGATGAACTCATTCCCGTCAACGTCCCAGAACTTCGAACCCTCCGCCCGACTGGCAAAAAACGGGTAGGCGCTCGCGGGGACATACGGCGCCGGCGCGAAGTGGCCATACACGCCGCACGGGATCACCTTCGCCGCGCGTTTGAACAACGCGGCCGATTCTGGATACTCGTATACGTTCACGCAATCCTCTCCGCTGCCATCTGTCAGCTCAGATATCCCTCGACCTTGTCCAGGAGGATGTTCACATTGTCGATGATCGGTATCTGCCCACGCAGGAGAATGTCGCCTGCCGCCAC
>JAAEQP010001389.1 GCA_024231375.1 bacterium
GATGGGGTCAGGTCTGCGCCTTGACTCCATGGCACTGTTTCCTTCGTGTCCCGCTCTTCGTGAAGGGCCCTTGCACACCGTTCTGAACTGATCAAGACGATAGCTCCGGCGGCAGTGGCATGTCAATTCGATTCCAGCTAGAATGCAGCATCCGTTCCGCTATGAAGGCGACGCTTGGTGTATTCACCGTGGGAGATGATTCGTGCGCAAGATGCTGATTGTGACATTCGCGGCCGTATTGATGGTTCTGGTTTCGGGCGCCGCTGTGGGGCAGCCCGTGAAAGATGACGTGTACCTGCAGGAGGTGGGCGGCAAGGTCGCCACGGACAAGCCCGTCCAGGCGGTTGCCGTGTGGGACGGCACCGTCTATGTCGGCTTTGACGACGGCGTGCGGATTCTGGACGGGGAGTCGCTCGTTTCATGCGACGGTCCGCAGGAACCTGTCCGACGTATGAAGACCGTGGCCGACGCGCTCTGGGTTCTCACGGAGAACGGCCTTCATCGGTTGCAGGACAAAGCGTGGTGTGCGATTTCCCAAGGCGACTATCGTGACCTCTGCGAGCATCTCGGCGACGTGGTCGTGTGTGGGGAGGGGCATTTGTCGCGTGTGCAGGGCGACAAGCTGGAACCCATCCCGCTGGCCAAACTCCCCAGGCCGGCGGATCGAATCGGCTCGTACAGCGAGACCCTCTACCTGCTGTTTCCGGGACGTATGGCCTTGTTTACGGGCGCCGGCCTTGACGGCATCAACGTGGTGGACTGGGGCGAACTCCCTTCACAGACGACGCGCGATATGCTTGTGCAAGGCAGCCGGCTCTATGTCGCGACGGACCGAGGACTGGGCCAGTTGCGCGGCATGGGGATGACGCAGATCCGCGGGGGGCAGGGACTCTGCTACGAAGACGCGACGTGTCTCGCCGATGGCTTCGCCGACGATCTGTGGATCGGCACGACCGAGGGCGCCATTCGCAACGTTGACGGTGAGTTTCAGTACTTCGCCGCGGACCGGTGGCTGCCGAACAATCGCGTGAACGACATTGCGTGCGGCGACCAGGTGGTCTACATCGCGACGGACGGCGGGCTCGGCATCATCCAGTACGAACCGTACACGCTGCTCAAGAAAGCCGCCTATTACGAGCGGCAATTGGAGGAGTGGGGGCAGAAGCGGCTTGGATTCACGCACAAACTCGAATGGAACGACCCGTCCGGAGAGTGGGTGCGCGAAGTCAGCGACAACGATGTGGGCTGGAGCACCCATTACCTGACCGCCCAGGCCTTCAAGTACGCCGTCACGGGCGATCGACAGGCGCGTGACGAAGCCATCGACTTCTTCAACTCGATGAAGTGGAGCGACGAAATTACGCCCATGGACGGGTATCCTGCGCGGTCGATCTGGGCCGTGGGCGAACGCGGTCATCAGGCCCAGCACGGTTCGGGCGGCTTGCCCGCGGAATGGCATCTCACGGAGGACGGCAAATGGCAATGGAAGGGCGACACGTCATCGGACGAGACGGACGCCCATTTCTATGCCGTGTGCATCTTCCACGATCTCGTGGCCAAAGGCCGGGACAAGGAGCGGGCCAAAGAACACGCCGACCGCGTGGCCACGCGCATCATCGAGGATGGATGGACGCTACGCGACGTGGACGGCAAACCCACGCGATGGGCGCGGTGGGACCCGGAGTATTTCCACAGCTA
>JAAEQP010001390.1 GCA_024231375.1 bacterium
CCAAGGTCGACGGTGACATAGGTCGCGATGGACGCCGACAGGTATTCCTGGAAGAACCGGGCCGCGCCGCCCAACACCACCATGCCGAGAATGGCCACCGCGAGCCATAACACGGCCTTCATCTGGTTGGCCGGGGTCCGAAGGTAGGGCACCCACTCCGCAATCCTATCGCTCAACAGGTCCTCGCGAAAGCCGACCTTGGAGATCATGCCGCCGACCTGGTCCTGGACCTGCGCGACGATTTCGCCGGGCGCACTCTCTTCCGAGAACACCACGTCGAGGTAGCTCATCCCGCCAAGCAGCACCGCCCCCAGCGACATGGCCGCCAAAAAACCGCACACGAACGCTATGGCGAGCCGGGCCTTGTGCTTCGCCATCACATAGCCCAGCAACCGCTTGTACACGGGCCAGGTGCGGCCCTTCTTGGTCTTCGCTACGTGCCGGGCGTCGTAGTTCGAAGCGTCGTCAACTCCGCGTATCATGGGCGGTATCCTGTCGTTGTATCCACAGGGCGAACGCGAGACCAGGGACAGTGGGGCTGTTGAAGAAGTCTCAGTCTCTCACGCGTAGCCCGCGATAACCTGGGGACAGCCACCCATTGTTGCCCTAAGAAGCGCAATAATGGGACGCAAGAGCTTGGCAGTCCCCGTTTGTCGCTTCTGTTTTCGTGTGCATGTGACTTTTCAACGGCTCCACAGTCCCGTCTCGCTCCGCTCGCTTGGGACAGTCCCCGTGTTCGCTAAGAAACGGATGCTAGCACAGGCCGGGGGCGATCACAAGAATCCGAGGGCCGCGTGCTCCCATTCCCCGCCACGCGGTGATCGTTTTCAGTCGGGTATGCCGTCGCTGGAAGGAGAGGCAACCACATGAGGGACGACCGAAGCGCACCCCAGAAGTAGCGCCACGCGTGGGCGTTTGATACAATTCCACTTGTTACTGAACCGGGAGACTCGTAGTGGGTCTGTTTTCGTCGCAAATATCGACCAAACGCTTGGTGCCCGTGTGCCGCCAACTTGCCACGTCCAACGAGGCCGGATTCCCTATTCTCAAGAGCCTCAGCATGTTGGCCGACGGACAACGGGACCGGACCATGCGGCGCGTCCTCACGTCGATGCACGACGACATCAAGGACGGGAAGACCCTCGGTCAGGCTGCCAAGGCCCAGTCCAAGTACTTGCCCACATTCTTCATCCAGTTGCTGACCAGCGGGGAAGTGGGCGGCAAACTCGATATCATGATGCGCGATCTGGCGGACTACTTCGAAGATCGCCTCAACATGCAGCGCAGCGTCACGCGGGCCATGATCTACCCATGCATCCAGTTGGCCGCCGCCTGGTTCCTGGGCACCTTTGCCCTGCGACTAATCCCCAAAATCATGGCTGGCCTCGGGGGACGCGGCAGTTTTGACATCGGAGCGTACTTCCAGGAATATGCCCTCTTCCAGGCCAGAGCGATGAGCATCGTGGCCGTGGTGTTCGCGGTGAGCGTCATTCTGTCCCGAATGGGGCTTCTGGGCTGGGTCACGGGCACTGTCACCACGCACCTTTGGCCGTTGTCGATCGTGACGCGTAAGTTTGCGCTGGCCCGGTTCTTCCGTAGCATGTCGCTTCTGCTGGGGGCCGGTCTCCGCGTCGATCACTGCATAGAGCAGTCGGCCGCGGTTGTCTCTAACCCATACATAGAGAAGGATTTGCTGAAAGCCGTGCCTGCAGTCCGCGACGGCCAGATGCTGGTGGAAGCCTTCTCCGGGTCACGGCAATTGACGTCCATGGCCCGCGAGATGCTCCTCGTGGGTGAGACCTCCGGCAATCTGGAAGGGCAACTTCGCAAGATATCAGAGTACCATCTCGAAGAAGCGACACACGCTGTCAACTTGGCGACCTCGGTGATGACGGTGTTGATTATCCTGGGCGTGGCACTTCTGATAGGTTTCATAGTCATTATGTTCTGGACACAATTTTACGGGGGTATGATGGATGAACTCGGAATATAGCGCCGACCAGGAACCGAGAGACTACACGAAATGGATCTGGCTGAGCGTGATCGGCGTGTTCGTCGTCATGATTCTCGCCCTGTGGCTGTTCACCGGCATGGACCCACTCGAGTCGGTCGTGCGCCCGCGCCACATCCTCATCGCGATCGATACACAGAACCCGGCGGGCCGCGCCTCGGCCCACGAGCAAGCCGTGTCCATTCGTCAGCGGATTGTCGACGGCGAGGACTTTGGCGACATGGCGCAGCGCTACTCGCAAGACCCCGGATCGGCCTCGCGCGGCGGCACTCTGGGCTGGACCCCGAAGGGCGAGTTTGCCGAAGCCTTCGAGAAATACGTGTGGGCCGCGCCCATCGGCGAAATCAGCGAACCCATTCAGACCAGCTTCGGATTTCACATCATCGTCGTGGAGGACCGCAAGATCGCCAAGCAGGACCTGGCCAAAGCGGAGCAGCAGAGGCGGCTGGAAGAGATGAGTTCCGGCGACTCGACCGACTCCGAAGGCAGCAACTAGACCGCGGGTGTTATCCCGAAACCCCACGCATATTGAGAAGGAATCCCCGTGAACGTCTTTAGCTCACTTGCAGACCCCATCCTCCGTGCCTTTCCCGACATCGAACCGGAGGATCTCGTATTTGCCCCGGCCCCCAAGCTCGACGTGGGCGACGTGGCGCTTCGTACCTTTGACTTGGCCCGCAAACTCCGGCAGGCGCCGCCCAAGATCGCGGCCGACATCGCCGACAACGTCACCTTCGGTCCTGAAGTGACCCAGGTGAGCACGGCGGGGCCCTACGTGAACTTCAAACTCAACCGCGACGCCTTCGGCCGCACGATCGTGGCGCAGGTGTTGGAGGAAGGCGACCGGTTCGGGTCCAGCGGCTCAGGCAGCGGCCAGAGCGCCCTCATCGAGCACACCAGCATCAACCCCAATGCCAGCCCCCACGTGGGCCGTGCCCGCAACGCCATGATCGGCGACGGCATCGTGCGTCTTCTCCGATTCGAAGGCTACGACGTGGAAGTTCACTACTACGTCAACGACATTGGCCGCCAAATCGGGCTCCTGGTCCTCGAATGCGAAAACCCCGAATCGACCAGCTTCGACGACATCCTGGAGATATACCGCCGGGCAAACGAACGGGCCGAGGAAGACCCCGAGTTTGCGGAAAAGGGCTACGAGATGCTCGCCCGCATCGAAGAAGGCGACACCGAAACCCGCGAGAAGTTCCGCACCGTCACCGACATGTGCCTCAAAGGCCAGGTCGCCGTGCTATCGCGTCTGGGCATCGCCTACGACGTCTTCGACCACGAATCGGACTACGTGAAAGACCCCCGCCTCGACCAGGTGGTCGACGCGCTTCGGGCGAAAGATGCCGTCTTTGAGGATGAAGAAGGCCGCTTGTCTGTCGATCTGGCCAAACTCGGCCACGAATACGACGAAGGCCGCTACATCGCCTTGCTCCGGTCCAACGGCAGTTCCATGTACGCCTACCGCGACATTGCCTACACCATCGACAAGATGGAGCGCAACGCCGATCTGAACCTCATCGTGCTCGGCGAGGACCACAAGCTCCACATGCAGCAGATCGCGCGGATTCTCGATACGGCCGGAAAACCCTCGCCCGAGCCCATCCACTACGCCTACATCACCTTGAAAGAGGGCAAGATGTCCACGCGCCAGGGCAAAGGAGTGCTCTTGGCCGACTTCCTCAACGAGGCCGGTTCACGCGCCGTTGAGAAGGTCAACGAACAGTGCGAAGACCTCAGCGCCGAGGAGCGCGAAGCCATTGCCGCCAAGGTCGCCGTAGCTGCCATCCGGTTCGCCATCCTGCGGGTGGGACCCAACAAGAACGTGGTCTTCGACTGGGAGTCCAGTCTGTCCTTCGCAGGCGATACCGGCCCCTATGTGCAGTACTCCTGCGCGCGGATCGCGTCCATCCTGCGGAAACTTGCCGACCGGACCGGTCTGGAACCCGCCGCCGAGGCCGCCGCGGATTTCCCCGTGCGCACGGACGCCGAGTGGGCCTTGCTCACCAAGATCGCGTCCATGTCGGAAGCGGTATCGACGGCGACACGCCAGCGCAACTGCGCGCCCGTAGCCCAATTCGCCCTCGAACTGGCCCGCCAGTTCACGTCCTTCTACCACGAATGCCCGGTCATCGACGCCGAATCCAACGCCCAGCGTATGGCGCGCGCCCAACTGTGCGTGGCAACACGCCAAGCGCTGGCGAATGCACTTGACCTCTTGGGAATCGAGGCGTTGGAACGGATGTAGCCGCGGTTATTCGCCGGGCCGGAGGTCGTACACCAGCAACTTGCGCGCACGATCCAGGTCCAGCGCGCGTTTCCAGCGAAGGTTGTCGAGGGCGTTCGGGTAGTTCGGCGATGCCTCGATCTGGAGGAAGATGCGGCCGACGCCGTGGTCAATGGTGTGTACCAGGCGTGCGCCTTCAGGTGTGTGTGGACTCTCGTCCGGGTAGTGGTCGTTGTAGAATTCCTGCCAATCGGTCACGTAGAACCGGGGTGGTTCGACGCCCTGCGTGCGGTACGTGTAGATGCTGCCGCCCTCTACGTCGTTCTCAATGGTATACGCCAGTAGCGTTGACGACCATGCCGCACACACGCCCGCCTCGTCCTCCTGCTTGATGTAGTCCATCAGTTCGGCGTACCCGGAACGGATGCTGAGGATCTCCACGATTGGGAAGGATCCCATTCCGCCCGCGATCAACAGCACGATAGCCAGTCCCACCCGCAATGCCCATCGGGGCCGCATGGGCGGACATCGCCACGCCGTCTCCGCCACGATGGCCGCCAGAGCCACGAAGAAGGGCAAGGCGTAGGTGAACGTGCGCGCGCCCTGCAAGGTCTTGGTCGAGAAGATGAGGAAGGGCACAAGGAACGGCACAATCAGATAGATGATGACGCGGTAGGCTTCCGGCAACGTGGCGTCCCGGTTGTTGCGCACCCGCGCCACGGTGACCCATCCGCCCAGCGCCAGGAGGCCCGCCGCCGTCACGGCGCGAACGTGACCCTCCAGCAGATCGAAATAGAAGGGGAACAAGGCCAAGCCGCTGGGCTCAAAGTTGTCCGACGTCCGCGCCACTACCCGCGGCCACAAGAGCTCCAGGAACGTGGCGTGGGGATAATGCATGCCTTGGGTTCGATACAGGAAGATCATGGGATAGCTCAGCGCCTCAGCGAATACCACCACCGCAAAGAAACCAGCCCCGATCAGGAGGCCGCCCTTCACGAACCGCCCGAATCGTGCGAGTGCCGATCCTCCCCGGAGACAGGCCAGCAGGTGCATCACTGCAAGACACGGAAGCGCGCCGGCCGCCTGGTAGTTCACCCAGAACGACAATCCCGCGAATACGCCACAGCCCAGCAGCAGAATCGACCGATCCCGCGCCGGCCTCGCGCGAAACCACGATGCGTGACACCAGACCCCGATCATCAGGAGCACGACTGAGGAGCATTGGGGATAGGCGTTGCGCGAGTAGTACAGGTGGTACCCCGACACGGCCAACATGCCTGCGGCCAACACCGCCGACCGCCGGTTGTGGGTAAGTCGCACGATCCGAAACAGCACCCATACCATCAGCACACCCGCCCCAGCCTCCAGGAACAGCGGCGCCGACACCATGGCCCCGGTCAGCGCCATCACCAGTGCGGTCAGATAGGAGTACCCAGGCTTGGGGAAGATTGGCGGCAGGGCCCGCAGGTGGCGGGCCATTTCGGGCAGCGCGTCTGCAAGCAGCAGGTCGACCCCGCCCCGCTCTTCGACAATCTTGGCGTCCACAAGGTCCGAAACCAGCCCGATCTCCCGGGCCTTGCTCAGGGCGTCCAGCACATACCGGCCCTCGTCCACGTTGAAGATGCCTGTCTCGCGAAGGCCGTAGAACCGCAGTACACCCGCCACAATCAGGATAGCGATCAGCCACGCGGCCGTGCGGACGGCGCGGCGCGTGTGCCCCCGGGGGTGGCGTCGGACAACACTCGACTCTTCATGCATGGCGTTGGGTTCCCGTGCCGCACGATACCATCCCATGGGAGAACCGTCAATGGGGGGTCGGCGCGAGTTTCACTTCCGCGCGCCCATCCACTACAATATGCATCGCTTGGACCTGAACAGGAGCTAACATCATGAGTGCTATCGTTCGCGGGTTGCGGAACTGGCGTCACAGCCGCAAGTTCGACAAGGTCGGCAAAGGATGCCGGTTCGTAGGCAGCAAGATCGAGGTCGATGGACACGTCGAGCTAGGCGACTACTGCCGCCTGCGCGACAACATCCATCTGCGTACGCGGCGGACCGGCAAGATCGTCCTGGGCGACCGGTGCATCATCAGTTGGAACGTGATCGTCGAGGCCAGCGAACTGGTCCAGATGGGCCGCCGATCGGGTCTCGCCGAGAATAGCGTCGTCCGCGACGGCACGCACCTCATGTACGGCACGAAGGAATGCATCCTGTACACCCCCCACATCATCAAACCCGTTATTATCGGCGACGAAGTGTGGGTCGGCAGCCGCGCCTACATCTCCTACGGCGTTACCATCGGCGACGGCGCCGTCGTCGGCGTGGGCAGCGTGGTGCTGAAGGATATTGGACCCTACGAGGTGTGGGCAGGCGCCCCGGCCCGCTACATCGCCCACCGCACCGACGACGTACCGCCCCACAAACTCGCCGAGGCCACGGCCCTCATCGAGAAGTACGGCATCCGCGAAGACCGTCGCGCCAAGGAACTCAACGCCGTCGCGAAGGACCTAGACTGATCCCCATGCCCATTCGTGCCATCACATTCGACTTCTGGTGTACTCTGTTTCGCGACCGCAAGAATTCGCCCCCGCGGCAGAAGATTCGCGTCGACGCCTTCGCGGAAGCCACGGGAGCAGATCCCGAACGGATCGTCGAGGCCTTGAAGGCGGCGAACCACGAGTTCAATCGCGTCCACCGCGAGGAACACCGCACCCTGGACCCCTGCCACGCGGTTGACATGGCCTGCCGCGCCCTCGACGTGTCGCTGTCCGATGCCGAAGCAAACCGCATGGCCCACGTCTTCGGCACAGCCATCCTCGAGTATCCTGCCGAACCTATCGACGGCGCCCTTGATGCCGTCAAAGCCGCGTCCGATCACGTGCCCGTTGCGATCGTATCGGATTCCGGGATGAGTCCCGGCAGTTCACTGCGCGAACTCCTGGTTCGCAACGGGTTTGCGGATCATTTTGGCGCCATGATGTTCTCAGACGAAGTGGGTGTGTCCAAACCCCACGCGCGCATGTTTGATGGCGCCGCGGATTCGCTAGGGGTACGCACCGACGAACTACTGCACCTAGGCGACCTGGAGCATACCGACATAGCGGGCGCGCAGGCTCTGCGCGCCGCCGCCGGACTGTTCACGGGCGAGAACGACCAGCACCTCGACGCGACCTCCGCCGACTACACCTTCACGTCCTGGTCCGAATTCGTCGAGGCCCTGCCCCGCGTCCTTGCCTGAGCGAAAAAGCGGGACTGAGGAGCTGTTGAAGAAGTCACGGCCCTCGGCCTCTGGCGTATGGCAGGCGCGTACATTTCGGACGACCACTGAGTCACGCTGAAGAACTCCACCCCAACGTCATCCCGAGCGAAGTCG
>JAAEQP010001391.1 GCA_024231375.1 bacterium
GGGCCACTGACCATCGGGGGCATGTTTGTACGATGACCTCCCGGTATGGGCCGGACGATGAGCGCGGTTGTCGTCGGATCAAGCTTGAGAACGTCCGTGGCTGGGCTCCTCTCAACGACCCAGACCCGGTCGACGAGGAATCCTTCGTGGTCGCCTCGCACAAGCACCTCCTGTTCGGGACGCGGGCGGGCGATGCCGTGCCCGTGATGATCTACGAGGGCAGCGCGAACTTACACGAGCCGGTGCTGGTCCGGCCGCGTCCGCGCGAGCGGATCGTGGTGGATCAGACGGATGCGTCGGAAGCGACAGGCCGGATGTTTCTGGCCGATATCTATACCGGTCGCAACATGGAAGGAATCGAGCCGGGCCAGATCAAGAAACTATTGGTCCTGGAGATCCTGCCCAAGCCGGTGAATTTCAGTGGCGGAATGGACCTGACCTCGTGGCTTGGAACGTTCACTCTGGAGCGCGTGCTCGGTACGGTGCCCGTTGAAGACGATGGTTCGGCCTATTTCGAGGTCCCCGCCGGGCGGCCGGTGTTCTTTGTCGCTCTGGATGCCGACGACAGGTCCGTCAAACGCATGCAGAGCTTCACGAATGTCATGCCGGGCGAGACGTTGGGTTGCGTCGGCTGTCACGAACAGCGCATGCAGACGCCCGCGATGGCCACGCGCACCGTCCCCAGGGCCGTGCAGCGGACGGCCAGCAAGATCGAACCGTTTGCGGGACTACCCGATGTGGTCGATTTCCGCCGGCACGTCCAGCCCATCCTCGATGCGCAGTGCGTGCGCTGTCACA
>JAAEQP010001392.1 GCA_024231375.1 bacterium
GCACGGTCCTGGTCAAGGATGTCTTCCCCGGCGGACACGCAAGCCCTCAATACTTGACCGTAGCCAACGGCCTCCTCTTCTTCACGGCCGTCGAATCCACCTACGGCCAGGAACTCTGGTGTTCCGACGGCACGGAAGCCGGTACGGTCCTGGTAAAAGACATCCGCTCCAGCGGAAACTCCTTCCCCATGTTCCTCACCGAAGCCAATGGGCTTCTCTTCTGCAGTGCCGACGACGGGGTCAATGGCCGGGAACTCTGGCAGAGCGACGGCACCCCCGAAGGCACGAAAATCGCCTTGGACATCGCCCCGGGCATCTCGGGCTCCTTCCCCAAAAACATGATCAGCGCCGAGGAAGCGGTCTTCTTCAGTGCTGATGACGGAATACACGGGCGCGAACTCTGGCGAAGCGACGGCGGAGAAGATGGCGCGATCCTCCTTTGCGACATCCGAGCCGCCGGGTCATCGAATCCCCAGCATTTCGTCTTGGGCAACGGCTTTCTCTACTTCCAGGCCTCCGACCCCGCCCATGGCCGCGAACTCTGGACCAGCACGGGCACGCCTCTTGGCACCGAGTTGGTCGCCGACCTGAATCCCAACGCCAGCGACGGCGCCCCTGCCACCTTCTGCGTCGTAGGCGATTTCCTGTTCTTCTCCGCCGATGATGGCGAGCACGGCAGCGAACTCTGGGTCTATGAGATTCCCGAACGGGACATGAACCCACCGGTCATGTCCCTCCTCGGCGACGACCCCATCATCATGGAACAGTACACCGTCTACACCGACCCCGGAGCCATCGCCTTCGACGATTTCGACGGCGAGGTCACCGCGAACATCACCACCAACGTACTCGTGAACTCGGCAATTGCGGGCGACCACACGGTCACCTACGACGTATCCGACGCGGCAGGCAACGACGCCATTCAGTTGGTCCGCACCGTGCGGGTTCTTCCCTCGACACCACCAGTCATCACGCTGAACGGCGCATCCCAAATCGACATTCAACTTGACGGAACCTACACCGAACTCGGGGCCACGGCCCTGGACAACGTGGATGGCGACGTAACGGCCCTCATCTCCGTCGTGGGCGTGGTGGAAGTGGCTATTCCCGGCACCTACACCCTCACCTACACCGTGAGCGACGCGGCAGGCAACGCGGCCACCCCGGCGGCCCGTACCGTCCGGGTCATCGACCATATCCCCCCCGAACTCACCCTCGTGGGACCATCGCCCACCCTCATCGAGCAATTCACCTTCTACGTCGATGCGGGAGCCACCGCCTCGGATAATTGGGACGGCGATATCACGTCGAGCATCGTCACGGTCAATCCGGTCAATCCGGGGGCCGTGGGGGCCTATACGGTCACCTACAATGTGTCCGACGCGGCGGGCAACGCGGCCCAGCAACTCTCCCGCGCGGTTCACGTGTTGCCTTCGCAAGCACCCACGATCACGCTGAACGGGTCGGCCGTGGTGCAAGTCGTGCAAGGCGGCACCTACGTCGAATCTGGCGCAACCGCCGTCGATAATGTCGATGGCAATCTGAGTGATTCCGTTCTCATCACGGGGACTGTGGATACCACGGTCGTCGGCGAATACATCCTGGCCTACGATGTCGCCGATGCCGCCGGCAACGCGGCGCCTACCGCCCTACGCACCATCCGCGTGGTCGACACCGCAGTCCCCGTGATTACACTTCTTGGCAATCCAGTGGTTCTTACCGAAGCGGGCGCCCCTTATGCTGACGCCGGCGCCACAGCCTTCGACAACCACGATGGCGACATCTCCGCGAGCGTCGTCGCCAACAGCTCTGTGAACACCGCCGCTCCCGGTGCCTACACCGTCTTCTACGACGTCATGGACTCCTCGGGCAACCCCGCCACACGCGTCACCCGCATCGTGAACGTGCTCGAAGCCGCCGCCCCGGTGATTACCCTCATCGGCGCGGCCGAGATGTCCCTCGAAGTCGATTCGGCCTTTGAAGACCCCGGCGCGACGGCTGTAGACAATGTGGACGGCAACATCACAGACCGTATCACCGTCTATAGCACGGTCAACCCCTTCGTCGTGGGCAACTACTTCATCGCCTACAACGTCGCCGACATCGCAGGTAATTCCGCCGTCCAAGTCGTCCGAACCGTCGAAGTGGGCGACGCCACACCGCCCGTCATTACGCTCATCGGCGGCGACCTGATATCCCTGGAACTCAACGAGGTCTTCACGGACCCCGGCGCAACCGCCTTCGATAACGCCGACGGCAACATCTCCGGGAGCATTGTCATCACCGGTACCGTGGATACCACCGTGGCGGGGTCCTACACCCTCGCCTACGACGTGACCGACGCCGCGGGCAACCCCGCCATTCAGGCCACCCGGCAAGTCGTCGTGGCGGTGCCGTCGCCGCTCACGTGGCACGTGGATGCAACCCAAACGGGCACGGGGGACGGTTCGTCGAGCGCTCCCTTCTCCACCATTGGCGAAGCCCTCACCGCCGCCGACCCCGCACGGGGCAACATCATCCAGATTCGCCCGGGACTCTATCCCGAAGCCCTTTCCCTCCTGCCCTACTCCACGCTCGAAAGTACCGGCGGTGCCTATCACACCTGGATTACCGCACCCCAAGGCTTGGCCACACCGCTCCTGACCCTGGCGTCTGGCTGCACAGTACGAGGACTCACCCTCGCCGACGCCGCCAGCACCCCCGCCCTCTCGGTCCCCGGAGCCGTGAACGTGGAGATCGCCAACTGCGTGCTTCGCACAAGCCACACCGGCCTACTGGCCACATCCGGCGCGGACATCCTCTTCCACAACAACACCGTAGCTGGGAACGCCACCTACGGCATGCGCATCGATGAAGGCGCTACGGTCACCGACCTGCGCGGCATCATCTTCGCCAGCAATGGCACGGGCCTCTCCGTAGCCGGTACGGTTCTGGACGGCGGGTACAACTGCTACTTCGACAATGGAACGGACCTCGAAGGCATGGCGGCCTTAACCGCCGATTTCGTAGGCGATCCCCGCTTTGTCGATGCCGCCGCACAGAACTACCACCTCGGCATGAATTCGCTATGTAGAAACGCTGGCGACCCCAACGAAGATGCCAACAACATCGACGGCACCCGCAATGATATCGGCGCAGACGGCGGACCGGGCGGCGCGAACGACACGCTCGTCCCGCAAGCCGTGGCTACAGCCACCCCTTCGACGGGCGAAGCGCCCCTAGCGGTTACCTTGGACGGCTCGGCCTCGAACGACGAATGGGGCATTGCCCATTACTCTTGGGATCTGGACAACACGGACGGCATCCAGGAAGACGCCACCGGCCCCACCGCCTCGCACTCCTACGAGGCCTTGGGGGCACGTGTGGCCACCTTGACCGTCACCGACCACTCCGGCCTGACCCGCCAAACCACCGTAACCATCAACGTCGGCAACGGCCTCCCCATCGGCACCGTATCACGCTGGCCGCTAGCCGGTCCCGCGCCCCTAACGGTCCAATTCAACGGCCAAGGCACCGACCCCGACGGCGGCCCCATCATGTACCTCTGGGATTTCGATGGCGATGGCACGCCCGACAGTCCCGAACAGAACCCGTCCTTCACCTATCCCGTGGGCACCGCCCCCGGTTCCTACACCGTGTCGCTCCGGCTTGTGGATGATGAAGGCGCTTCGACCGTCCTCTCCATCCCGGTGACCGTCACCGAAGGCCTGCCCGATTCAGCCGACGAAGTGGATGCGGTCACGGGCGGCACCGTTGAAGTATCCAACCCCGGCAGCCCCTTGATGGGCGCCCAAGCCATCTTGCCTGCGGGCGCCCTCGCCACGTCAAGCGTCGTCACCATGGGCAGCCCGACGATGCCCTATTCCGAACCCGGCCACGTAGCCTTGGCCGCCATCGAAATCGGTCCGTCCGGCACGGCACTCAGTGGCCCGGCCACTTTGGTCGTACCCCACAATGGCTTCGACGACCCGGCCTCTGTGGCCATTCGCTTCTACGACGGCGCCGCTAAGAGTTGGCAACCCGCCGAGGTGACCAACATTCAGTCCACCGCCGACTGGACCAGCTTCGACATCACCCGTTTCGGGGCCTACGCCGTCGTAGCCAGCACGTCCGCTATCGACGTCAATTCCGACGGCTACGTGAACGCCCTCGACATCCAGATCCTCATTAACACCGTGCTTGGCATGCCCTTGGGCTACGACTGCGACGTGAACGATGACGGCTACGTCAACGCTCTCGACATGCAGATCGTTATCAACGCGGCCCTGGGGATCTAGCGGAGGCGGACGTCTAATGGATCAGTCCGATCTGACGGATCACTTTTCTTCCTCAGCCCTACGTCCTGACGGGCGCACTACGAACTTGGCATGTCTCCGGTACGATGCAACTAACGGAGGCGGCAAGTTTGTAGTGCCGCCGTAAGGCGGCCCGCTGCGAAAACCGGGGACATGTACGAGCCGTTTGCGGCGAAGTTACGTGTACCCAGCTTTTCGCGCCAAACCGCCA
>JAAEQP010001393.1 GCA_024231375.1 bacterium
CCGTGGGTGCGGATGATCTCCGTGTCGCAGTCCGACCGGTACTACGCCTGCACCTGCCCGCGCTGCAAGGCCGCATACAAGAAGCGCGCCGGCCGATTCGACCAGCCCGGCCGCCCGAACGGCAAGCCGGTGCGTCCGTCGTGGCCGTGCAACACGTGGACCGCCGAGAACGCCACGGAGGCGGCTGTGTTCATGGACTTCGTCAACCGCATCGCTCGGGAAGTCAAAAAGGAATTCCCCGGTGTGTACGTGCATACGCTGGGGTACTACTGGACCCGCTATCCGCTGGTGAACTGCCAACCTGAGTCGAACGTGATCGTCGATTACGAACCGCTGTGGGAGTGTCGCTTCCACTCGATGGCCCAGTGCCGCAACAACGACGAAATGAACGGCTTCTGGACAACCTTCCGCCAGTGGAAGAAGAAGGGCGTGAAGCTCCACGTGTGGGACGGCGCCTACGACCACAGCGTCAAGCCGTACCCCGTGCTCCACGCCGGAAGGAACCAGTACTACCGTGAACTCAAGATCGCCGGCGTGGACGGCATTCGCGTGCACATGGCCGGCGGGTCGCGGCAGTGGCTGGGCGACCTGCGGGCGTACCTGTACGCGAAGCTGCTGTGGAACCCGGACTTCGACATCAAGGCCGGAATCGCCGAGTACTGCAAACACGCGTACGGCAAGGCGTCCAAGTACATGACGGAATACGCCCTGAGCACGCAAGACCCGGCCAGCTACGTGTGGTTTGACTGGCATCTGGGCTACAAGAGCAGGAAGCCGAAGGGCTTCCACAGGATTCCGTCCGGTTGGGTCAAGGAGGATGTGCGGGCTCACTGGGATGCGCTGTACAAGAAGGCCATGGCCGCCG
>JAAEQP010001394.1 GCA_024231375.1 bacterium
ACCAGTCGTTGCACCATTCCCACACGTTGCCGCTCATATCGAAGCAGCCCGCCGGACTCGAAGCGCCGCTATAGTACCCCACCGGCGACGTGTAGGGATAGCTAGACAAGCCCAGCGGGTTGTCAGCGTTGTAGTTGGCGTTGGCCGAACTGATGCTGTCGCTGCCGTTGCCATAGCGGTAGTGGTATGAACCGTCCCACGCCGCCGCGCGTTCCCACTCGGCTTCCGTGGGCAGCCGGTACCCGTTCTTCGTGCGGTCGCAGGCCCACGTCGAGGTGTCGTAACAGGCCTGCAAGCCCGCATCCGCGCTCAGCCAGTTGCAGTACGCCACCGCGCCATACCACGAAACCTCGACCACCGGGTGATCCGCCATCGAATGCCCGTCCCGCGTGTCGACCACAAACTGCGATCCGTTCCACGTGATCTGGCAGTAGCTCGAATCCACCTCCAGCAGTTCCTGGCCATGGGCCGACGCCGTGCTCGTGGACGCCGTATCCAGATACCCGCGCCCATACGCCCAATTCAGGA
>JAAEQP010001395.1 GCA_024231375.1 bacterium
AGGCGGCCATCATGGCGCTGCGCCGGCTCAAGCGCGACGACATCGTGTCGGTGGTGACGTATGACACAACCGTGAACGTGCTGGTCCCGGCGACGAAGGTTTCGGACCTTGAGGTCATTGTCCGCGAAATCCAGCGTATCCAAGCAGGAAGCAACACCGCCCTGTTCGGCGGGGTGAGCAAAGGGGCCGCGGAAGTGCGGAAGTTTCTTGTGGATGACCGTGTGAATCGCATCATTCTACTATCGGATGGGTTGGCCAACGTCGGACCCAGCTCGCCGGGCGCCCTGGCTGACCTGGGCGCGTCCTTGGCCAAGGAAGGCATCGCGGTGTCCACGATTGGTTTGGGCTTGGGATACAACGAGGACTTGATGACGCAGTTGGCCCAAGCGAGCGACGGCAACCACATCTTCGCGGAAAATGCCCGCGACCTCGAAGTCGCCTTCAACGCGGAATTCAGCGACGTGCTGTCCGTGGTGGCGCAGGATGTCACCGTGCGGATTCGATGTCCGGAAGGGGTGAGGCCGGTGCGCGTATTGGGGCGGGACGCTGATGTGGTTGGGCAGACAGTCACGACGCGGTTGAACCAGCTCTACAGCGAGCAGCAGAAATACGTCATTCTCGAGGTGGAGGTTCCTGCGTCGAGTACGGGAAGCGAGATGGAATTGGCGAGCGTCGGAGTGTCGTATGCCAATATGGACACGAAAACGAAGGACGA
>JAAEQP010001396.1 GCA_024231375.1 bacterium
ATCAATAGCCGAGACGCTACAGAGTCCTGAGCGCTAGCTGTACGCCACGTCCTGGCAAACGTCACTTCATCGTGTCAGCACCTCGACAGGTCTTTCCACTCGGGCTACTGCGCATCCGATTCGTTGTACCAGATATCCACATGCCGCTCGGGGGCATAGGCCTTGCCAATGATGTCGGGAAGCCCGTTGCCCGTAATGTCGAACACCTTGGCCTCGTGCGTGGCAACCCCTTCCTGGAAGACAAAGGGGACGAATTCCCCGCCGCCCTGGTTTAGCATGATAACCATGCGCGGATTCGGATTCTCGCCTAGGCCCATTTCCGCCGTCATGATGTCCGGCAGGCCGTTTCCGTTGAAATCCGCAATCTCAAGGCTGTGCGGATGGAAGAGATCGTCTAGGAGCACCTTCGGCGTCCAATCCGGTCCATGGTAGACCGAAAGCCGCCCTGGGCGGCTTTCCCCCTCAGCAAGGACGATCTCAAGCCGCCCATCGCCGTCCAAATCCGCCACGGCCACCCGCGTCATCTGGTAGTCCGTGGCGAAGCAGTGCCGCTTCCACTGCCCTTGCGCGCGCTTGAAGATATTGGGCCCGGCGATGATCTCCGTCTCGCCATCCCCATCGATATCCACGACGGCCAGACCCTCCACATCCGGCATGTCGTCGGCCACAATGGTACAGTTGTCGCGTGGCCAGGGAGACATCCGTGGGTCGTCGGGTATGGTGTGGTAGGCAATGACGCCGCTCTCCTGTGAAGAGAAGAGCAGCACCCGCCGCCCATCGATCGTTCCCAACGTTTGGTCGTGGTACTTCTGAAAACGGTCTTCGATAACGTGTTTGGGCCAAGGCTGACGCGGGTCCGGCGGATTCTCGAACCAATACAGCTCATTTCCTCCCGACTGCATTCCTACCACGATATCGGGACGGCCGTTCCCCGTCAGATCGACGCAGACGCCACCCGCCTCCAGATCCGGTGCGACCGCGATAATGTGACACGTCCAGCTGGGGTTCTCGTACCAGAACAGATTGGCTTCGCCCGCCTTCCCGCCGATGATAATGTCCGGCTTCCCATTCCCCGTCAGATCTCCCACAAGAGTGATATCCAGAAGGGATCCCGGCGGATTCGTATCGATGACTTCTCTTCGGAACCTCGGCCCTTCGGCCATGGCGCTAGCCTCCTCTATTGACCGCTGCAGGTAGGTGGAGCCTCCCCGCACCCCGCACGGCCATGATATGCACCAGTCTCTGGGGCACATTCTGACGTACGTTGGACTGTAGCTAGTACCGCACCCACGCCAGGTCGCGTACCGACATCTTGAATGTGGACTGCTTCCGCGAGTTCACGCCCACGAGCACGGTGCGGATCGTCTCGGGCTGCAACACGCCATCGGGGTCAGGACGTGAGTAGCTTCCCCACTGCGCGGTCTCAAACGTAGCCGTGACGCGTTGCGGCGTGCGTAGCTCGGGGTTCACCGCCACCTCCGCGAGGTAGGTCGCGCCACTGTCCTCAATGAATTGAACCCGCACGTCGCCCATGCCTTCTTCCACCTCCACGACCAGCGAGAGGCCTTCCATACCGGCCGGCGGCCGTTCCTCGTCGGCGAGATTGAGTCGCGGATAGGCCCAGGGGTCCGTGTCGCGGAACTGCATGGCGAACCGCACGCCCCCGTCGGGGTCGGTCTCGTGCGACATGGCCGCGCCGCGCATGATGTTGTCTTGCCAGCGGGTGGCGTCGTGGGCGCCCGGGATTGGGTGGGTCGCAGACGGCTTCAACTTGGACGCCGCCACCGCCAACCGGAACGCAAGCACCGGTTCTCCGACGCCGTCGAACTGTCCGCTAATCCGAATCCAGCCGCCCGAAACGGCGTCCCGGCCATTCTCGGCCACCACGACCTGCAGCATCACCTGCTTGCGTTCGAGCGGCGCCAGTGTGACCTGCGTGTCCGGTACATTGACATGCCACCGCTTGGGCGCGCGGTCCAGCGCAAGAGATCCCGTCACGGGACCGTCGCCGAAGTTGTAGACCCAAACTGGAATGGACACCTCGCGTCCGGGCATCACTTCGTGGGCCTGTTTCGCCAGCATCGTGGAGGCTTTCGGCAGTTCCACCTGCAACACGACTGGCGAGGGGGTCCCATCCCGCCACGGTGCCACGACCGGCGGCGTCTCCAACCGTGCCGCGTCCAATTCGCCGGCTTGGGCTATCAGGAACAGGGGCGCCGACCCGAGTCGTTTCGGCGGACTCGCCAACGGACGCCCGAGATGGGTGTAGACTCCATCGAAGGTGAACGACTCCTCAATAGGCCATTCCGTCTCCTCCTCCGACCATGCGACGAGCACGTCGCGTTCGACGCCGTCGGGCCACGCACGGAACGCAATCACCTGCGCACCACCGGTCGCGGCTTCCGGCAACCGACCGATGCACCGCGCGCCTGCCAGGAACCGGCCAATGGCCGCGAGGGCGACGTAGCCAGGTCGCGGCGTCAGGTCGTGGCGAAGAAGTCCAAACTGGATTCCCCGCTCAAGGTAATTGCCCAAAATGAAGAAGAAATGCCGATTCACGCCTGCGTACAGGCTGCTCGCATACGAGACGGCCAGGAATTCCGCTTGACGTAATTCGTCTTCGCGCGAGAGATCGCCCCACGGCGCGCCGGTCACGTGTGGCAACCGCACACCGCATTCCGAGATCCACAGGGGCCGTCCCGACGCGGTTTCGAGCGCGAGCCGGAAGCTGTTGAGATAGCCGCTGGGCCGCCCGTAGGAATGGATGTTGTACGTCTCGAAGTAGGGCCACGCCTCGTTTTCGATCACGCCTTGGTTGTGGTTTTCCGAACCGGAACCCGCGAACACGTTCCAACACACAACGACATTCGGGTCGCCTGCCTTGAAGCCCAGGTAGGCGGCCTTCTGAAGGGCGCACATCTCGTAGATGGGATGTCCACCAAAGTGGGTGATGTTGGCCTCGTTCCAAGGCTCCCACGCCAAGACCCGTCCCTCGTATCTCTCGGCCATGGCCTTGCAGAACCGGTACTGGTCGCGCAGATCGCGGGGGAAGCGTCCGCCCGCCTCGTCGCCGTCCAAGGACGTATCCGCGGCCCAGCCCGGGGTGCCATGAAACACCTGCAGCACCTTCAGGCCCTGCTCGGCCTGCAATGTCGCAGCCGTATCGTAGCCCGTGCGGGACCCGACAAACGCGCCTTGCTCCGGCTCGAGACTGGCCCAGGTCATGCGGTCCCGAATCCAGTTCACGCCCGCCAGCGCAGCCAGTCGCGCGAATGCCTCCTGTTTGGCCGCATCGCCACGCGCGAACCAGGCCGTCGCCGAGTCCACGCAGATCGGGGAGTCTTGAGGAACAGGAACGGAAAGCGGCGCGAGGACGGCCGTGGAAGTCCACGCAAGGCACGCGCCCGCGTTGTCGAGAAACTCAACGCGATACCAGCCTACACCCAGTTCGCCGAGGGAGACGACGGCGCCCGCGTCGCCGTTTTCGAACGCACCACGCGCGACCTCTTGGTTCCCATCGTCCCGCGCCCGCCACGACCGGACCGATGTAGGCATGTCCTTTGGGGCTTGGACGGTCACCGTCTCCCCGGAGAGATACACGTTGCCAGGATGTCCTGCATCGGTGCGGGGGATGGTGCGTTCAACCGCAACGAGCGAACGCCAAGGGTCGTCGTGGGACTGCGCGGAAGCACAACCCGCGTAAACCAAGGTCGGTCCCGCAGTGAAAACGATTGCGCAGAACAATCGAAACGGGATTCGTGGGCAGGGTCGGTGCGGATTCATGGCGTCCCCCATGGGCGAATGCGCGCAACCGAACAGGGCGCTTGTTCGCCCGCTACTTCGAAAATCGGTCGCGCAGCACTTGGGCGACCTCGGCCGGCACGAACTCACTCACATCGCCACCGAAGTGGGCGATCTCCTTGACCAGCCGCGAGCTGATGAACAGAAATTTCTCGCTGGGCATGAGGATAACCGTGTCGACCTCGTGGTTGAGCTTCTGGTTGGTGATGGCCATGGTCAGTTCGAACTCGAAATCGGACACCACGCGCAATCCGCGCACAAGCGCCGTGGCGCCGCACTCCCGCGCATAGTCCGCGGTCAACCCCGTGAACGCCGCGATTGAAACGCGGTCCATGGATTTGGTCACGGTCTCCAGCATGTCCACGCGGTCGTCCACGCTGAACAGACACGATTTCTCGTCGTTCCGGGCCACCGCCACGATCACGCGGTCGAACACCTTCGCGGCACGCTCGATGAGATCGAGATGCCCGAAGGTGGGCGGGTCGAAACTTCCTGGATACAACGCAATTCGCTCAGCCATGACTACGTTCCTCGCTACTCGGTCATCCATTCACCGCGCATGGCGGCCGCAAACGCCGCCTCGTATACGGCACGTGTGGCCACGCCCGCAGCTTCGGCGCAGTTCCGGCATTCGTCGAACTCCGGCGCTGCCACCAACTCCTGACCCAATGCCCGTCCAACCTTGACCCGGACCGGGCCCCACGGCGTCGCTACGGTGCGCCATTCGCGTTCGAGACAGAACCGTTCTTCCCGGCGCATGCGGACGCCGAAGGTTGTCGAGCCGCGAAACACGGTCTCCGCCAGAGCGGACGCCTTGTCCTCATCGCACAGGATCGTGATGAGATGCGCGGGGCGGCCTTTCTTGCCCATGATGGGCGTGACGAAGGCATCCCGCGCGCCCGCCTCGATCAGGTCGGCCACCAACGCGCCCAGCAGTTCCGCGGACGTGTCGTCCACGTTGGTCTCGATGACGGTTACGGGATGCGTGCCCGATGCTGTGTCGGCTTCGCCGATAACGCCGCGCAACACGTTGGCACGGTCTTCAAACTCGCGCGTGCCGCTGCCATAGCCGACGCGCTCCACGCGCATCAACGGCATGGGGCCGAAAGCTTGCGCCATATCGCCCACCAGTGCGGCGCCGGTGGGTGTCACCAACTCCGCCTTCACCTCGGTGCCGAAACTCGGCACGCCTTCCAGCAGACGTACCGTCGCTGGGGCCGGCACGGGAATCACGCCGTGCGCGCACGTCACCGTACCCGAACCCAACGGAAGCGGCGAGGCTTCGACGCGGTCTACATCGAGCAGGCTGAGGGCAAGGTGTGCGCCCACGATATCGACGATCGAATCGACCGCGCCCACTTCGTGAAAATGCACTTTCTCAATCGTGGTGCCATGCACGGCCGCTTCGCATTCAGCGATACGGCGGAACGTGGCCGCGCTGGCTTCTTTGACCGCATCCGGCAAATCGCCGCCATCGATAATCTCGAGCACATGGCGCAGGTGGCGGTGAGGCTGCGGCGCGTCCGGGTCCACGTCGACCGTGAACTGGGTGGCCATAATGCTCTTCTTGTTCACCTTCTCGGCGCGCACCTTGAATCCGTCCACGGCCAGCGATTCCAGGGCCGCGCGCAGGGCATCGAAATCAACGCCCAGATCGATCAACGTACCGACGACCATGTCGCCGCTCGCGCCCGAAAAGCAATCCAGGTATAGCGTTTTCATCAGAAAGAAGTGTCTCCACTACTCGCCGTTGGCGATGCGGTTGATCATATTGGCAAGGACGCCCGCGCCGAATCCGTTATCAATGTTCACCACGGAAACGCCGGAGGCGCAGGAGTTCAGCATGCCCAGCAGCGCGGTCACGCCGCCAAAGCTCGCGCCGTACCCGATGCTGGTCGGTACGGCAATGACAGGCCGGTCCACCAACCCAGCCACAACGCTCGGCAGAGCGCCTTCCATGCCAGCGCAGACCACAAGCGCGTTAGCATTCGACAAGGTGCCGCGCTGGTCGAGAATGCGGTGCAACCCCGCCACGCCTACATCGTACACGCGGTCAACGCGATTGCCCATGCTCTCGCACGTCACTACGGCCTCTTCGGCCACGGGGATATCGGACGTCCCCGCGCAGACCACGGCCACGTATCCATCCCGCACTTCAGGCGGGGACAAGGTCAGGGTGATGGTGCGGGCCTGCTCGTGGTATACGGCATCGGTGTGGGCCTCGGTCACCGCCGCGGCCACATCGGCGACACATCGCGTGGCGAGCACATTGGACCCGTGCTCACGCATGCGCGTCACAATCGCCACCACCTGCTCGGCCGTTTTGCCTTGGCAGAAGATGGTTTCAGGGTAGCCCTTGCGCAGACTGCGATGATGGTCCACCTTGGCGAACCCGAGATCTTCGAAAGGCAGGTCGCGCAATTCCGTAGCGGCATCGTCCGGGTTGACGGTTCCCGCCGCCACTGCATCCAACAGTTCTTTGAGTCGTGTTCGGTCCATCGCTGTTAGGTCCCAGTCAAGAAAGGGGTTATCGCAACAAAAAACACCTATCTGCACCTAACGAATATCCTACGGCAAACCGCGCCCCGAACGCAATGCGTGCCGCAAACCCACTGTGCTATCCAGTGATGCCGTTGTATGGTGCAGCCGGACATCGCGGGCCGGAGATGAAAGGATGAAGCAGGTTACTGTCCTATTTCTTTATATTTTGTTTATTCCTTGCGCTGGCTACTGCCGCGGAGTGTGTGCGTAGGCCCTGCGGCGCCACAGCAGTGCCACGCCGCACAGGGCCAGCGCGAGCCCGGCAATCAACCCAACTCGCCATGCACCGGCCGAGAGTTCGGGCGTGTCCGAGTCGTCGTAGGGGTCCGTCCCCAGCATGGTCTCGTACAGGTCGGACACGCCGTCATCGTCCGAATCGGTGTCCAGGTAGTTGGGTGTGCCGTCCCCGTCGGGATCGCCATTCCCTTCGGTGCCGTCGGCAATGCGATCGCCGTCGCTGTCCTCGTCAAGGTAGTTGGGGGCGCCGTCGCCGTCCGGGTCTTCATCGCTCTCGGAAGCATCTGCGAATCCGTCGCCGTCCGAGTCGAGGTCCGCGTAGTTGGGCACACCGTCGCCGTCCGGGTCGCCATCCCCCTCAGAAGAGTCCGTCCTGCCGTCCCCGTCCCAGTCATCTCCCGGAGAGGCCGGCCGCTTTCCCCAGACCGCGGCTCGGGCCTGGTTGAGCCCGGAGTACACCAGTGCCCGATTCCAATTCTCCCAGTCCCACGCGGCCGACACCTTCACCGTGTCAACCACCGCACCATTGCTCCAGCTAAGCCTCATCGTTGTCCCATCCAGCATCTGCCAGGTATCCGCCCCGCCCGCTGTGTTTATCCATCCACCGGGCAAGAAGGTCACACTCGACCCAGTGCCGGTCGGCAGTTGCATATGTTCCCACGTTCCGGGAATAGCCGACTCCGGTATGGATTGCGATACCTCTCCGGCGTAACGCTCCGGAGAGACAACCGGCCACCCGTCATTCGTCCACAGGATCTTGCGAACAAAGAGTTGGGACCAGTTCGGGTCGGTCACAGGCCTCGCATTGTGCATCATGTAGAATTCGCCATCCCGTTCGAGAATCCCATTGTGCCCCGTTCCCTGCCATCCATTGTGATTGGCAAAGGCATACCCATTGAGAATCATCGGGGTGTTGTCAGTGGAGAGCGCCATGTCAACCCCAAAGGAATCCACATACGGACCTTCGGGGTTGTCAGACCGCCCCACCCGCACATTGTACGTGTCGTAGAGGTTTCCATACGAAACAAAGAGATAGTACTTCCCAAGGCCGGGATGGTAGATCACATGACCTCCCTCAAGGGCCCAAGTGGCGTTTCGGGCAATCAGCGTGGGAGTCTGGGGGGTAAGCGGCTTACCGGTGCTCGGGTCTAATTCCAGCGCAAAGATCCCGCCGAAAAAGGAACCGTAGATCAACCAGTGTTCCCCCGTTTGACCTACGACCAGGCAAGGATCGATCGCGTTAGCAGCCGTGTTTGAATCCGCATCCGTCGAAGTCACCACTGCGCCTTGATCCACCCAGGGTCCCCCCGGATCCGTCGTCGTAACCAGCCCAATGAAGGAGTTCTGGGTCCCGAACGATGATACAGAATAGTAAAGGCGCAGTTCGCCGCCCACGATCGCCGCATCCGGGGCCCACATGCTGTCTGGCGGCACGCCGCCCGCATTCGTGACGTGGTCATAGGCCGCCTGCGGTATGCTGTCAAACACCCACCCCATGAAACTCCAATCGATGAGATCAGTAGAACTCCGGACTTGCAGACCTACGCGCGGCGGCACTGAGTAGCCCACCGCCATGTCCGTGGAAAACACATAATGAGTATCACCCACTTGCACTCCGGCCGGATCGTGCGTGTTGTAGACCCCCCATTGGTCGTGATATTGGTGCTGCCACAGATATCCGCCGGTATCCGGAATCGCCGTTGGCTCGGCTGGATAGCCTCCCGCATGAACAAACGGACATGCCAGCAACCCGGACAGGGACACAAGAGCCAGAACGACTGCGACGGGCGAGAAACAAGTCGGTAACACTAGGAACATTCTCTTCATGCTCACAGAACTCCTGC
>JAAEQP010001397.1 GCA_024231375.1 bacterium
AACCGCCGCTGAACACCATGGCCAGCATCATGGCCGTCAGCATCTTTTTGTGCCGGTCGAACACACGTCCCGCCACGAACGCCACCACAGCAATCAGGATCCCCGAGTAGGCGAACACCACGCCCACGCCCCATTGCGACATTCCGCACTGTTCGCGCAGAAAGGTGGGGTAGATCGCCTGCTCGGACCCGAAATGCAGTGAGTACAACAGGATAATGGCCGTGGCCAGTGCGCCGCGCTTCGACTTGATGTCGCCCATATACTCGCCCAGGTGGAACGGGAGTTGGGCGGGATCTCGAAGCAGCAGGGTCATGGCGAAGGCCCCCGCGAACCCGGCCGCCGCTACGTAAAACGTCACCGACGGTGCGGCCCCGAACATGGCGCCGATGTGTTGTACTGCTGGCACCGCCATGGGACCCATCGCAAACCCACAGAACTGGGCCATCGTGAATCCACCAATCTTCCGGCCCGTACCGCCTGCTTGGAGGTGCTTGAGGAACAGGGCGTTGAACGACACCAGATGAAGCGGCATGCCCAATCCCGCCAGGCCAAAGGCAACGAACATGGGCCATCCTGCCGGGAGAATCGGCAGCGCCAATGCCCACAGGGCAAGCAATGCCAGTCCGATTTGCGAGAGGCGTCGCGCCGGGAGGCGGTCTGACAGGTAACCAAAGGGCAGCACGGTGAGAAGGGTCAACAGGGCCGGGGTGGCGATGCAGTCGCCCACGGCCGCCTGCGTCATTCCCAGGCCCGCAAGATGCACCGGCACGTAGGACATGACGACCCAGTAGCTGAAATTGTACAGGAACCAAGACCCCGAGAAGAGGACGACAGATTCCCTATGCGGTTCCTGACCCGGCAATGATTCTGTTGTCCGCGAGACCCGAGTCCGGCGGCCACCCTTTCTTAGAAGGTTTCGTCTTCCAGCACGCGAATACCGCTGATCCGGGCCAACCGGAATGTCCGCGCCCCGCCGTGCTGGTGGCAGAATCCGCTCAGGGAGGGAAACGCGCCGTACACGTCCAGCGAAACGGGATTCACCCGGCGCACCGACGCCTCCTGGCTCCACCGCGACTGATACTGGATGAGAACGGGTTTCCGTCGCTCGATGGCGTCTTGCAGAATCTCGCGCACAATGCGCGGCGAATAGGAAGGCAACGCCTCCTGGGCCACCTGCGCGCGCTTGGATCGCTCACGTTTGCTGGTCGGGGCCTCTGGTTCGGCGGGTTCCTCGTGGGTCCGCTGGGTCTCCACCCATTGCGTCGCCCACGTGTCCGGCGGACCGTCGCATTCCAGGCGGCTGGCCGGGCTCACCTTGATCCCGTGGGCCTTTAACGCGCGTTTGAATTTCGTCAACGTGCCCTGACGAACCACCACCGTGAACAGCCCCAAACGCCCTTCAACGCAGGCCGCGCCTTCCGCCAGTTCCAGCGCGGCTTGGCAGGTTTCCGCATCATCGAACCGAACCAGCGTAGCCGTCGTCGACTGGGCCGCCGCCACGTCGCCGCACCAAGCACGAAGCGCCACCCGGTAGCGGTCGGCCAGTGGTTCCTTCGCGAGCGCTTCGAGTTGGGCGGCAAGCAGCCCCCAATCTTTGTCCTTCTTCACGAAGTCCGCGCCCAGTTCCACAGCCAGGTCGCCGTTGGTTTTGAGCTTCACATTGCCGACTTCGTCCAACCGCCGACGCACGAACAGGTTCCACTCGTTCCAAGGGCCGCACAACCGTACCCCTTCGCCCTGCTCCAGGCACGGCGTCATGGGCTGGGCGTAGTCAATCGTCGCCCATTCGATAGATTCTTCGTCCTTGGGCAGAGACGCATTCTGTGGCACCAGTACATACCGGTCGCCGATCAGGCGGGATTCAGGGACTTGGGACGCCAGCGCGCGGGCCTCTTTCGCCTTCAAGCACTCTACGACCCGGCATCCCGTGCGCACCGTGATGGACTCGAGTTTTCGTTCCCACGACGCGAGCTGATGCTCCACGTTTTCGGGCAGCGGCCGCGACGAGTGGGTCTTCAGTTTGTGGACGAACGCCGCTGTGGAGGACCCTGCCCGGACGCCTCGATAGACGCTTTCCTGGGTGAGCCGGTACGTCCGTACCTGCTCGCCGTGCGCCCGCTCGCAGAAGGTATCCAGCTTCCAGCGCAATTCGGGCGGACACCGGTCCATGTAGGCTACGACCTCGAAATCCGGCTGCACCACTACGGCATCTTGACGGGCTGGCCTGACTTCGCTGGGGGCCTCGCCGACTCCCAAGGCATAGCGTCCCAATTGGGTGAGGCGGAACAGCCGTCCCTCGTCGCCGAGTTCGACCATGCCCGCACTTGCCAGGAGGTTCTGGATCATCCAATAGAACAGCCGCCGCTCGTGGGTCTGCCAACTGCGATCGCGCCATGCCGACGTCACTTCGCGGGCGTGGGATTGAAGGGCCCGCCAACGCTCCTCCAGGAACAGGACGTTGGAATCGGCGCGACGAATCAGGTTCACGAACCCTTCGACCGGATACCAGCGGTCTTCCTCCTGCTCCGACAGGATCTGCGCCACAAGCATCTTGTGATACCGGCGGCGGAGGGAACCTTCCGGCAGATGTTCCTCCAGAGCCTCGGCCAACTGGGGGAAGAACAGGCGCAGGTCCGGGATCTCTTCTGAGGCGATGTAAGCCTGCCACAGGCCCCGCACCCGGTCCGCGGCGCTGCTTGTGGCCCACTGACCTGCCTTCTCGTTCGTAACCAGCCGCCCATTCTTGACTTGCACGCATCCAATCTGCCGCGCCATCATGAGCGAAAGTCGCAATCCATCCACGGATACGCCGACGTTGGAGGCCGCCTCACGCGCGCGTGCCACGTCGGCCTTATGAATCGTGCCGGCCGCCGTCACGCGGGGCATGAGCACGTCCACCATCCGAAGCGTCTCAAGAAAGGCGGACGTCGCCTTGTCGGCGCTCGCGGGGGCGTCCGGTTTCGTTGAGGTCTTGGTAGGGGAGATCACGATACCCAGCGGGCCAGGCGCCGGCAACTGTCGTGCCACCACCCCCGGTACCGTGATGACCGCGCCGTTGCCGTTTCCGTTGAAATGGTCGTGGCTGAGATCGGAGAACGAGAACGCCCCGGAACGGTCGTGGGGGCAGGCCAGGATGAGGCCTGTCTGTGCGGTTTCCTTCAGAATGGCCTCGGTCTTCCCGTCGCCAAACAGGGCCGGAACGGCCAGAATGTCGGCCACTTCGGCCTCGGGTCGTTCAGAGATCAGCGCCAGGACCCGCAGTTCCACCGGCGACAGCCGTTCCAGCACCCGGGTCACATGCAGCGGGTCGCGCAGCACTTTCTCGATGGCCCGGATCCGGCTCGGCTTCGTCGCCGCCGCCAACTGCCACCGCTCGCAGATCGCGCCCAACGCGGCGTTGGTATAGCCGCGCAAACACTCCTTGATGCTATACTCTTGGCTCATTCGGCGACCCTCGGCAGGTGGCCCAGCGCCTTCAGACGCGCCACAACCTCCGGCACTGCCTGGGGTTGCACGGCAATGCACCCGTCCGACAACCGGTCGCCCACGAACGCGCGAAGTGTCGGATCGTTCTCGATTTCCGCAAGAAGCATCGG
>JAAEQP010001398.1 GCA_024231375.1 bacterium
AGCGGCTATCTGGCCACCAGCGTGGTCAATCGCGTCCGGGATCGGGTGCGTCAGAAGCAGCGCCGCAGCACTCGGATCGAGCCCGAACCGGGGGCGCACCGCCACCCGTCGGGGCCGGCCGAAGCTCTCCTTCGCAGTGAAGAGGCCCAACGGATCAATGATGCACTGGCGATACTGCCCTACGAGCAGCAGGAAGTCCTCGTTCTGCGACTGAAGGCAGACATGAAGTTCAGGGACATCGCCCGACTGCAGGGCAGTCCCGTCAGCACGGTTCAGAGGCGGTACTACAATGGATTGGACAGACTTCGGAGCATGTTGAACGACGAGGCGAATCAATGAGAACTCGCGAAGATACCGCCGCGCTGGTCCGGGCCAAACTGGCCTATTCGGGCAACGCCGTGCTGCAGCAGCGCGTGTGGACCGACGTCCTGAGGAACTACAACGAGACCCTGCAACGCTCCGTTCCAGGCGCGGGGGCCGCCAGGATCAGGGGGAACCGCCGAATCATGCTGCTTGCCGCCGTCGTGGCACTGGCTTGCGGGCTTCTCGTGTTGGCCAGGTACACGATCTGGCGAGACGCCCCGAGCCGGCCGGAATCACCCTACGCGACGAACGTCTCTGATGATCTCAGCGTGCAAGAGGCAGCCGACCAGCGAGCCTTGTCGGCCGAAGAGTTGGCCCAGGCCGGGCAGTTTCTGGCGAGAAAGGACCTGCCCGGACTGGTGGGACTGTTGGAGACCGGCCGGCCTGAGACCAAGGTTCGGGTCGCCGAGTATCTTGGACAGATAGGCGACCGTTCCGTACTGTCGGCCCTACAGGCCTTGGCCGCACAGTGGTCGGGCCAGACTGAGGACAACCCCTTCGAAAAAGCTGTTGAAGCTATCCGCGCGCAGCGAACCACGGGGGACCTTGCGCCCGCCGATGACACCGCAGAGCCCAATGCCCCGGCCGGGCCAACGTCGGAGCCTCCCCCCGAGGCGGAACCAGCGCCGGTGGTTGGCTTCGTTGCGGACAGCCGGACACATTTGCCGATCTCGGGAGCCCTGGTCGGCCTCCGAGGCGGGTCCAGGACCACCACCGACCACCAAGGTCGCTTCGCACTGACCTATGCAAAATCCCATGACACGCTATACCTATATGCCGGCGCATCGGGCTATGCCGCCGGCATGATCGCCACGCAGATAGAGGAAGGAACGCCCCAGGAGATCGCGATCGCGCTGAGCCCGGGATCGAAGCTGATTGGCACCGTCATCGACCCCAACGGAACGCCCATCGAGGGCGCGGCGGTCAACATTGTCGGGCTGAAAAGTCTGGACTGGACCTTCGTAACAGATGCGAACGGACAGTTTGAGGCCGATGGACTCAATCCTATGGTTCGTGGGTACTCGATCTACGCGGTTCACCCGGCGTATCCGTCGATAATGGCGCGCATCCAGCCGGCGCCGGCCGGCCAGACCCTGAAGATGAGATTCGTGCTCAAACCCGGTGTGGTTCTCTTCGGCCAGGTGACGGACGCAGACGGTCGCCCCGTCGCCGGGGCCACGGTGGGCAACAGGGGATCAGGTCTCCTGTGGAAATGCGAAGAGACCCGAACGGACGAGTACGGCATGTACCAGTTGGGTTTCATGCACACCGGAGAACACGTTCTCTGGGCTACCCACGAGGGACACGCCCCGTTCGTGGGACACGCACGACTTCGACCGGGTGAGACCGAACGCCGCGTGGACATTCAATTGGGGGCCGGACGCGAACTGTGCGGCCGGGTGGTGGACGACAGGGGCCGTCCGGTACCGGAGGCCGTCGTCAAGATCCACACGTACGAAACAGTCCTCGATCTCGTCGCGATCGGTCGCGTGTGCGATCCGAACGGGTACTTCACGATCCCCAACGCCCCCGACCACGGAAAGCTGCGCCTGTTGGTGCGTGGAGACCGAATCGCCACGACAGCACACGAGGTCGATTTCGCCCTGGACGAGTGTCTGATCACGGCGCCGCGCATCGGGCGCATCTACGGCCGGGTGCTGGATGCCCTGACCGGAGGGCCCATACCGCGTTTCACCGTCAAGATGGACTTCAGTAAGGTCACGCTCTGCTCAGCAACGTTCGTCGCCTCGTGGTCTGAAGAGGGGCACGTCTTCGATTCTCCGGAGGGCTTGTTCGACACAGGCGTCGAGGATCTTCCCGTCGGCGGCACGCTTGAGATGACCGCTCACGCCGAAGGGTACGATCCCGTGAAGATCGACCCCGTCGTAGTTCTGCCCATCGGTGAATGTCCCCCTCGTACGGAATTTCGACTCCCACCGGCCGTGGTTTTCGCAGGCCGGGTCATCGCCGCGAGTGGTCGACCGATCGGCAAAGCCCAAGTGCTGTTCTTCACGAAAGAGAACCTTGCTGACCCCGGTCGACGGCCCAGCACCACGACGGACGAGGCGGGCGTATTCACCATTTCCGGGCTCGGACCATGGGACCTCCAATGCGTCTATGTCAGCGCCGCCGGTTTCGGCGCGCGAATCTACGCCATGGCGGATCTACTCGAAGCACCCGGCTGGCTCACCGACATCACGCTGGAGCCGGCGGCCACCGTCGTCG
>JAAEQP010001399.1 GCA_024231375.1 bacterium
CCCGACGGGCCGCACGAAACATCTCTTCAGCAAGGCCGAGTTCGGCGACTGTCGCGCCCACATCGAATTCATGGTGCCGAAAGGCTCGAACTCGGGCGTCTACTTCCAGGGACGCTACGAGGTCCAGGTGCTCGACAGTTGGGGCGTTGAAACCCCCGGACACGGAGACTGCGGTGGCATCTATCAACGGTGGGACGACAAGCGCGAACCCAAAGGCTATGAGGGACACCCTCCGCGCGTCAACGCGGCACGCGCTCCCGGCGAATGGCAATCCTTCGATGTGGTGTTCCGGGCGCCGCGATTCGACAGCGATGGCAACAAGATCGAGAACGCGCGGTTCGTGGAGGTCGTCCACAACGGCGTGCTGGTCCATGAGAACGTGTCGCTGAACGGCCCGACCCGTTCAAGCAGGTACAACGATGAGAAACCGATGGGACTGCTCATGTTCCAAGGCGACCACGGCCCGGTGGCCTACCGCAACATCTGGGTCACGCCCTATAGCGACCTGCCTGCCGAGAGAGGAGCCACCCCCATGAATCATTTCTTCGCCATGTCTACGGGCACCGTCGACAAGAAACACGCGACGCCGGCACTGCAAGCGGCCATGGTCAAGGAACTGGGCTACGACGGAACCGATTACCTGGGCATCTCCAAGCTAGAGAATCTTGGCGACTACCTCACCGCCATGGACCAATGCGGCGTGCCGGTATTCGCCATCTATGTCGAAATCTGGATTGACGCCGGTGCGGACCATTGGAATCCGGCGCTGCCCGATGCTCTGGCGCTGCTCAAGGGCCGCGGCACGGTGGTCTGGGCATCGGTGAGGAGCAAGAAGCATGCGTCGTCGTCGCCTGAGGGTGACGCTGAGGGCGTCGAGGCACTCCGCGCGCTGGCCGACTTGGCTGCCGCGAACGATTTGCTGGTTTCACTCTATCCGCACACGAGCTTCTGGATCGAGCGGGTGGAGGACGCTGTCCGTCTGGCGAAGAACATCGACCACCCGGACGTGGGCGCCACCTTCAATCTGTGCCATTGGCTCATGGTGGATGGCGAGAATCTGGATGCGCGGCTCGAATTGGCCGCGCCGCATTTGTCTATGGTGACCATCAGCGGCGCGGACGCGGGCGGCGACAATTGGAAAGCTCTGATTCAGAATCTCGACCAGGGCACCTACGATGTGGGCCTGGTGCTGAAGAAGCTGGACGCACTCGGCTACCGTGGCCCCATCGGACTGCAAGGCTATGGAATCGGCGGGGATGTGTACCGGAATCTCGAAAATTCCATGACTGCCTGGCGCGCGTTGCAGGCGAATCGCACCGTGAAGTAGGGGAGGGGCACATGAAGAAGGAACCGACCGGATCAGGCACGAATCTTACACGGCGTGGCTTCATCGGTGGAGGCGCCACGGCCGCTTTCGCCATCATGAAACCGGCCACGGCCCTGGGCAGCAGCGCCAATTCCCGCATCCAGGTGGGCATCGTTGGCGTGGGGTCTCGCGGCAAGATGATCGCCCGCATGGTACGTAGCCACGGCGGCTACGAGATCACGGCCATGGCCGACTACTTCCCCGACGTGGTCGACGTGACCGGGGAAGAATTCGAGGTCAAGAAGAATCACCGCTTCAGCGGACTCAAGGGCTATGAGCGTCTGCTCGACACGAAACCCGAAGCCGTGTTCCTGGAGACGCCGCCGTACTGTTTTCCGGAGCACGCCCGGACCTCCGTGGATGCCGGGTGTCACGTGTACATCGCGAAACCCCTGGGGTGCGACGTGCCCGGCTGCCTGACCGTCTCCAATGCCGGTAAGAAGGCTACGGCGAACAAGCGCGTGTTCCTGGTGGACTTCCAGACCCGCACGGACCCCTTCTTCATTGAAGGCATCCGGCGCGTGCGCCAAGGCGATTTCGGTGCGATTGGTCTGGTGAGTTCGGTCTATTGCG
>JAAEQP010001400.1 GCA_024231375.1 bacterium
CCGTCTTGCGGTCGAAGGCAGCCGGTACGGATCGCCCGCCGGGCACCAGCAACCGGTCGCCCGACACGACGAAATATCCTTGGGGCCCTACTCCACCGAAGGACCACGCGCCGCCATGCGGTTGCTCCTGGAATGTAGAGCCATCGCCGTCGTTCAGCCACACCACATCGCCGGTCAGGGCGTCCTGGGCGTAGATGAAGGTACCCATGAAGGGCCAGATGCCGGCGGCCCAATACACGATGCCGTCATGCACCACGGGTGCGCCACGCGCCGGCCACGTCGAGATGAGCCGGCTGTTCCCGAGAAGACGGCGCGCTTCAGGCGCACCACGCGTCTTCCACGTGACCTCGCCCTTTGCGGCGTCCAGGCAGTAGAGACAGCCGTCGTCGCTGACAATGTAGACATGGCCTTCCCAGACGACCGGTGCGAAACGAATGGGACCGTCCGCGTAGAACGTCCAGCGCTCCTCGCCCGTGTCGGTGTCCAATGCGACCAGCTTGTCCGTGTCGTTGAACGCGAGGAAGAGGGTCTTCCCGGCCACGACGGGCTCCAACACCCGGTCATAGGGCATGAGATCGCGGTTCAACGTATCTTCCCAGACCGGTTCGCGCGGCGCGTACTGATGTTCCCAGAGGGTATCGAGGTCGTCCGGCAGGTCGGCCGCTGAGGCGGCGGACCGTCCCGCGTCACACCGCCACATGGGCCAATCGGCGGCGAAGGCCGGCGCGGCGACCGCGAATCCAAATGCTAACACGAAAACGGCAGTGAGTCGTTTCACGAAAGGTTCCTCTCGCTCATCAGGTTCGTTAGGTGGGCGCGTCGCAAGAAGCGCCCTTCCGTGCAGTCCATCGGGCAGTCCGGTCAACACTAGCAGGAGCCCGAGAATCCGGGCATCGGCGGGGTGAAGGCCAAATACCGCACCCGGCGGGGCTAAGATACTGCATGAAGCCCAAACACCATGGTACCCCACCGCAGGGACGGACTCAAATTGGTGCCACCGTTGTCAGGGCGATGTGAACCCAGGCGTGTCTCCGTGGACAATCCCCACACTTCGCCGTACAGTGGTTCTCAGAACCGGGGTTCATGTCCAAAAACCGCCTTTCGAAGCGACTATATAGATGAAAGGACACGAGATGGCCATCGAATCGTGTGAGACGGATGAAGGGATTGTGGCGCGGGTACTGTCGGGCAACCGGCAGGAGTTTGGCGTGCTCGTTGAGCGCTATCTTGGTGTGGTGCATGCATTTGCCTACGCCCGTATCGGCAACCATGCCGATGCGGAAGACGTCGCCCAGGAGACGTTTCTGAAGGCCTTCCGATCCCTGGATACGTTGCGCGACAGAAGCCGCGTCGGATCGTGGCTGATGGGCGTCGCACGACATGCATGCGGCGATTTCGGCCGTCAACGGCAGCGCTGGGCGCGAGCCACGTCGGAAGCGGCCCACATGCCGTCATCCGTAGCGCCCGACATGGCCCAACGCGATATGCGCGACATGGTCCGTAGGAAGTTGGCGGAACTCGATGAAAGCGCCCGGGAGGTGCTGTTGCTCTACTATTTCTCCGGGAAGAAGATCCACGAGGTGGCCGATTTGCTTGAGATCGGCGACGAGGCCGCCGCGAAACGCATCCAACGCGCGCGGGAGGCCCTCGGCGATAAGCTACTTGACGAACTGGGCTTCGTGGCCGAGCCCGAGCGGCCCAAGGATGAACGCAAACGGCGTGCGATGGCCGCCATACTCGCCGTGCCGGCATCCTGGGACGCCACGCACCCGCCACCGGCCGCGACCTCCGGAGCGGGCTCCGTGCAGGCCTTGATCACGCACCATCGACTGGCCATTCTCGTCGCCGCGGCGGCTCTCGTAACGGTGTCAGCACTGACTGCGTTTGTGCTGACGCGGGGCGGACGGCCCACTCCCGCGGCGCGCCCCGCGTCGTCACCCACCCCGATCACAGGGACACCGGAGCCGACAGCGGCACCCCCTCCCACTGCAGGCAACAAGGCAATGAAAGGGAAGAAGTCATGAAACACAGCATCGCATGTATCGGCGCGCTCCTGGCAGCTACGGTGACCTTCGCCTCTCTGTCATCCCACGCGGTGACAATGAGGACTATTGATGAGGACGGTGAGCCGGTTGTCGGTGCGTCGGTGTATGTGTTGTATCCCTCCGGCGATTGGGCCGTGGATTACAGGATGCTCACCGAGGGGCGAACCGATCGTCAGGGCCGCTTCAGCTTCGCTCCTTTGCGCGGCAAGAACTGGCTGGCCGCTGCGCGTGCGCCGGGCCACGCCGTTGCCTCCCGTGGGTGGAAGCACGCCAAATCGCCCGGCGATATGCACGATTTCGACTTGGTGCTCCCAGAAGAGCGCACCTTTGCGGGCCGCGTCACGGACAACACGGGTAGCCCCATCGAAAATGCAGTTGTCTCCCCCTGTCTGTTCTACGGCACCCCGTACCGCAGTGGACTCCTGTGGAATTCGGCCATCCTGTCCACCAGAACGGGCGCCAAGGGCCGCTTCGTTCTCCACGGCGTCCCGAAAGGGCCCGTGCCCGAGTTGCGCGCAATGCATCCTGACTACGCCACCGCGCTCTGGCGCCCCGGCTACCAGCAGACAACATCCTGCGAAAAACTCGACGAGACAATCGTGATCGAACCCATCGTTATGGAAGGCGGGCACGTGATCACCGGCACCATCACATTCGAGGACACCGGCAAACCCGCCCCCGGTGCGTGGGTGCAACGGTCAATCTCTCTTGGCAAGAGCTGGACGCCGACATGGGTCGAGACGGTCATCACGGACGAAGAGGGGCGATACACCATGCACGTCCCGCATCGCTATCGGCACCGCTACCGCGTGACACACTCCGAGGCGCCATATCGTGGGAGTGGGAGCAACCTTGACGTCAAGGTGCCCCCATATGGCCCGAGTGTCGGCGCGGACCTCGCCTTGGAACGGGGAGTGCCGGTATCCGGCAGGTTCATCAACGCCGATACGGGCGACCCCATCCCCGGCGACCGGATCTGGGCTGCATTCGCCGAAAGCCACCACGAGTCGGAGCTTCCGGTCGAGCAGGACGGCACGTTCACGGCCTACGTGCAGCGCTACGATAGGTCCAT
This sequence comes from bacterium, assembly GCA_024231375.1. The sequence continues at coordinate 3,118 of JAAEQP010001400.1, forward strand.
ACGCGGCCGATGCGTGTTTGGAGGATACGACGTACCGTTCGCGGTGAGCTTCGGCCGCATCGAGGGTGAATCACGCACCGACATCGTCATCAAGGTTGCTCCCCCGAAACTCGTAAGGGGGAAAGTGTTGAAACCGGATGGACAACCCTTCGTGGGAGCCGTTGTGACCGCGCCTACGGAGCAGGTATGGCACCCCTCATGCGGTGTGTTTGTCTCCACCGACGGCTCATTCGAAATCCCCGTGGACTGGTGGTTGCGGCGGCCCGCGAATCCGACTCGGCGGCGCGTGGAGAACTCGCCACCCGCTCTGAAACTGATAGCCAAGTATTGGGGCATGCCCGATTGCCGAACCGAACTCGATCTCGGGCCCTATGATCTCGCCAATGCATCGACGCTCCAGAATCGCGACATCGTGCTGTACCTCGAGCCCACGGCCGAATTGCGGGGCCGCATACTCTACCCGTCGGGCAGACCTGTCCAGGGGGGGGGAGATCTCGGCTTCGTGCGGCGATAGGGTCTTTGAAACGAAACCGTTGTGGGGCGGCGTGTTTATGTATCCGTCCATCCCCGCCGACCAGACGTACACCCTATCTGTCACCAAAGGGACACTCAAGGGCGAAAAGACATTCCTCCTGAAAGGAGGCGCCAAACTCAACGTCGGGGAGGTGACTGTGCACCCGGTTTCCTAGTCCTTGAGCCCGGTCAGATCGGACTCAACATCGATCTCGCCCGGTCCCGGGTCAACTTTCGCGGAGAACCCCTCGCCCAACTCGACGTTGGAGGAAGTCTTCAGATCGATCTCCTTGCCTTCCACCGCGTTGCCCACCAGGAGCATTTCGCCCTCGTGATCGAACACGCAGTCGTGGATGTGAACCGTGGTCTTCCCGTACTCGGGGACGGCATGGTCTTTCATGTAGTCCTCGAAGGTATCCCTGCCGTGGAACTCCAGGCCGATGTTCTTGAGCCTGGAGTTGGTGATGGTGACCATGTTCACGGGGGAATTCACCTGCACCAACGGGATCTCCTCTTTGTCGAACATCACTTTGACGTTGTCCAGGAGGATGTGCTCTTGCACGGGGACGTCCGCGCCGGGATAGTAGGAGCGGTTGAATCTGCCCATGTTGAATTCGATTGAGAACGGGATCCTCGGCTTCTCGAGTTGAATGTCCCTGAAGACAACATTCCGAACTCCACCCGTGTACGAAATGATCTCCTGCGTCATTACCCAGGTAATACCATCTAGGACCTTTGTGCCACTCTCGAAATCGGGCCGGGTCGTCGATTCGTAGAGTGTTTCGTCCGACGGCATCTTCACCCGATAGATCCTTCCGTTTGAGACCACGGCATCCGATTGCTGGACTTTCATACCCTCTTTCCAGTCAATCCAGCCACCTGCCAGCATACGGCAGAAGTAGCCCACCGTCTTCTCCTGATCCAGGTCATAGCAGTTCTCGACGACGCCGTCCTCGATCCAGCCCAACTCGGGATTCGAGGTGGAATAATCTTGCCCATTGAGCGCAATGGCGTCGTCGAAGGTCTGGAAGACGCCGTCCCTGACCGTGAAGCGTTTCCCCGGACCGAAGTGGATCCCGTCCTTCTGGCCCTTGATGACGACGTCTTCGATGATGACGTCCTCGAACCGGCATATCTGCATCCCATACTGCATCCCGGTCAGATCGTAGCAACGATATCCCTTGATCCTCAGGTCTTTCACATAGGAGAACCCAACCAGGCCGCGCAACCCCAACACCAGATCCGAGCAATTGTCGATTCCGTTCACGATGATGTGCAGGCCCTCGACGGTGATGCTTTCATCGTGCGTCTTGGTGAGCGCGCCTCGGTTGATGAGGACTTGCGCGAAGAGTCCCTCCTCGTCCGTCTTCTTCAGAAAGACCCCCTTGCCGAAGAGGAGATGCGTGTGGCTTCCCAGGTAGACAGTGGCCGCGATCTTGTATGTCCCGGGCTGAGAGACGACGACCGTTCCTCCCCCATCGACGGCCCTCTGCAGGGCCGCGGCGTTCTCGATGCCCGTGGCCGCGGGCGAGAACCCAAAGGACGAGGCATCGGTGAACCCCTGTAGCGCCTTGGCCTGACCCGAATCTGCCGATTTCCCTTCATTCTCTTCCGAGGCAGACGTGCCTGCCGTAAAGGCGGCTGAAACGATCGGGATTAATGCTCTCATTCTCCAAGTCCTTCCTGATATCCGGTCTTCGGCACAACCTGCCGTTCTTTCAATAGGCTACTGCCCCAGGCTTCGCTGGAGCCAATCTGGGCCTTCCGATGTCGAGGTGGCCGCGAGTCCTACGGCAACGCCACCAAGGTCACGGCCTCGTACACCGCCGCAAAGGCCAGCATCCCCGCGATGAAGAAGGTGCCGCCCACGACCATGGCGCCGCAGCGCGCGAGTTCTCTCAGAGGCCGCGTCGCATGAAGCGCGCCGAAGAGGCGGACGGGCACGAGCGTCACCATAAACGTGGCCAGCACGTAGGCCTCCAGTTCCAGCACGATGGTGATGGAGTGGTACGTCAGCAACAGGACGAATCGCGTCCAGATGGGGGCCATGGCGAACCCGGCCAGAGAAAAGGAAATCAGGTTCTTGAGGAGGGCAAAGGCCGTGCCCAGCAGTGGCACGAAGGTTCCCGGCAAAATCACACCGATGAAGGTCTGGTCGATGAAGTTGTTGGCGAAGGTGTGCCACGCCGCGCCGATGATGTTCTTGTCGAAATAGGCGTCGCCAATGTGTCTGAGGTCGCCGGTCGTGAACACACTCGTCACCCAGGTCAGTACCCGCAGGTTCATCACGGGAAACGCCATGGCCACGCCCGTCATCCCCAGAAACGCACCGAAATACACCACGTGCGCAACCGTAAGCGCGCGTGGATACACGTTCAACGTGTCGAGGAAAGGTCGAAGCAGCCACGTGCGTGGCGCGAGCCAACGGAACAGAAGCACTTGTGCGCCTCCGCCCCCGACCAGCACCAATGCCAGCCCGACAAAGGCCATCCAGGTTACGGACCCTTCCGTGGGCGTCAACCCCAGAAACGTCGCGAAATCGCTATCCTCGTCCAGTTCGGCGTCTTCGAGCCGCACCAAACCTTCCGGATCGAACCAGCCTTGCGTTCCACCTTGGGCGGCCTCGAACAGGGCGTCGAATGCAGGGGTGGAAGGCAGCAGATAGGCCATGGCCAGACCGGTGGCGCCCCGCTGAAGACGTCCAACGACCGTGAATACGGTGCCGTCGATGGTGAATTCGTCCAGACGCACCAGTGCGCCCGCCAGCACCTCGGGTTTGCCGGGTTCGGGCGCCCGGCCCGACGCCAGCACCGATTGAATCGTGTCGGCGGGCAGGTCAATCGCCACCAGGTGTTCGCGGATGTGGAGGCCCAGAATCTCAGCCGCCTCCGCGCCACCCGCCTGCTCGGCCAGCCCCTGCCGCACTTGGTCTTCGAAGGGAAACGCATCGCCCGGAAGCACGCGTGCGGAAACGGGAATGGTGTCGTCCCACGGCGGCGTGCCTTCTGTAACCAGGATGGCGTCGATCCACACCTGCCCTTCTTCCGCACGCCCTTCGAGAATGGCCGCCCACTGAATGCAGGCCAGTCCGGCGAGTGCCATGGCCACCCAGAGCGGGAGGCCGGGCATCAGGCGGGGCGCAGGCGCGGGCCCTGGGTCGGGGATGTCGATAATGTCCGAGACCGACAGGGGCTGCGATACTTCCTGTTCAAACGGCATACAGGCTCCCTGCCGCTACCCGGCCTTGGGGAAGGTGAGACCGGCAAGGTTCACCGCAAGCAGCGGGAGGACAACGAAAACCTTCTTGAGCACGGTCAGTCCCTCATGTCGGGTCCGGGCGCGTCCGGCGGAATGCCGGGGTCGCGCGGAGATCCCTGGGTTGACTGCAACTTCTCGAAAGCGCGTTTGACGCGCAAGAAACGCCAGACCGCCAGCCCTGCCAACAGGGCCAGAACCGCAAGACACGCCGCGGTATACCAGCCGCTTCGATGCCCTAGAATCCACGGCCACAGCGACACGATGCCGATCACGATTAGAGCGCTTTCGGCGATCCGTGTCGTGCGTGGGATCACTGGTCCACCGAAGCCTTCAAGACGCCGTCCCGCATGTCGCAGACCACATCGAAAGCGTCCTTGGCCTGTTCGAGCGGGAACGAATGGGTAATCAAGGATTCCACATCGATCTTGCCGCCATCGGTCCAGGCCATCGCGGCGGGGTAGTTGAATTTGAACCGGCGGCACCATTGGAGGGTCAGTTCCTTGCGCCGCGCGATATCGACCGGGAACACGGCTTCGGAATGGCCCGAGATGCCCGTCAAAATGGCCCGGCCGGCCGGCCGTGCCAGATGACACGTCAGTCCCGCTGTTTCCGTCGACCGCGCGCAGTCGAACACCATGTCCACGCCCCGGCCCTCGGTCGCGTCCATGATGGTCTCGACCGTGTCAGTCGTATTCGGGTTAAACGCCGTGTCCACACCATGCTGCGCACTCACCGCCACCCGGTAATCTTCCAGGTCCGTCCCGTAAATATGGGTCACGCCTGACAACTTCGCCACCTGGGCCGTCAGCAGGCCGATGGGACCCAGCCCCAGAATAGCCGCCGTTTCGCCCGGTTGAATCTGAGCGAGTTCAACTGTATGTATAGCCACCGCAAGAGGTTCCATCATGGCGGCTACCGGCGCCGTCATGCCGTCCGGCACCGGAAAGCAGAACGCGGCGTGGACCGCCACGTATTCCTGCAAGGCCCCGTCGTTCGGCGGTCCACCGGGAAAACTCAAGCCGAGACACACGTTGTAATGGCCCTTCAGGCACCATTCGCACTTCATGCACGGAATGCCCGGCTCCACCGCCACCCGTTTGCCTACCAGCGACGCGTCGGCGTCCGCGCCTACTTCCTCCACAACACCCGCGTACTCGTGGCCGAGTACCAACGGTTCCGTCATCACCGTCTTGCCGATACGTCCGTCCGCGTAATAATGCAGGTCCGACCCACAGATACCGGTCGATTCGATCCGGATCAGGGCCTCATACGGTTTCGGCTCAGGCCGGTCCACTTCAACCATCCGCACATCACGCGGACCAAACCATTTCACAGCCTTCATCTTCACGGTCGTCTCCTCGGGAAATGCACCTTCGTCAGGTCCGCGACACTACCACGGATTTGCGGACGAGTTCCACTTGGGGGTTGAGATCTGGTGAACACGAATGGGCGGGAATTGGGGAGGAATCCGGATGCTTTGACGGGATTACAGGATGGACTGGATGGGGCGGGGATGGAGACCTGGCGGTCGGAAGACGTGGCGCGGTCGGAGCGCGGCCAGGAGGCCGCGACCGGCCACAGCATTGTTAGGGCGGTGCGGCTCCTTGACAATCCCCGCCACGATCTGCGATGACTCCTCCGGCGAACCCACAACGGTGCCAGAGGGGGATGACCATGTCGAAATCGCTCATCCGAATCGCATTCCTCGCGGTCGTCGCGGTTGCCTTCTGGTGGACCGCGGGCGCCGCCGCACAGGACGCAACACAGAAACGCCTCGTCAAACAAGGCAAGATGGTTCTGGAAACCTCTATGGAGACCCAGCCCATTCTCTTCGGCGACCGCAAACTGCTGCTCATCTACCACCATCTGGGCCGGAGACTCGCCCCGCCGTACGTCCATGAGGACTGGCCCCGCCACAACTACCTCTACTTCAAGGACCTCGATACGGGCAAACGCACCAAGGGCTTCGCGTCCGGATACGGGTTCCCGTCGGCCATTGTGCGCGACGGCGTGATGAATGTCTTCACCACCCTGGACTCGAAAGACAACTGGACCCAGGACGTGTACCGGTTCTGGTCCACCGATCTTACCGAATGGCAGCACGAGCTGGTCGTGGTCCGTGACGGCGATGAACACCTCTTCAACACGTCCGTGTGCCAGGACGAAACCGGCTATGTCATGACCTACGAGTCGAACAAGCCCCAGCAATGGTGCTGGAAGTTCGCGCGGTCAGCGGATCTCTCGCGCTGGGAGAAACTCGACGGGCTCGTCTTCCTCGGATATCCGGAACACCCCAACGCGGGCAATCCCATCATCCGGTACGCCAAGCCCTACTACTACGCCATCTTCGGCTACGGGCCCGTGCCCAACCACTACGGCTGGCTCACCGGCATCGCCCGGTCGAAAGACCTCGAAACCTGGCAGATGAGCCCCATGAACCCCATCCTGGAAGCCCCGGAAGGAGGCGACGAGGGACGCAACAACACGGATGCCGACATCGCCGAATTCGACGGGAAGACCCACATCTTCTACGCCACGGGCGACCAGTCCACCTGGGGCGAGGTCCGCGAAGCCATCTACCCAGGAACACTGCGGGAGTACTTCGAGAGTTGCTTCCCGGAAGGAGCCGACATGGTCGAGTTTAGCGCCAAACAAGGCGACCGCGGTACGCGCCCCGCCGCGCCGACGGCCTCCGGACACGTGGGCGGCCCCGCGCCGAGCCCCGCGGCGAAGTGGGAATCCATCGTCCAACTTCCCGAAGGCGTGACCACGATGGACGACGGTACCGCCGACTGCATCGAGTACGCGCGGCCCAGCGCCAACCAGTTGGCGTGCCAGACCAGGCAACTGGGGGCTTTCTGCCATTTCGGGCTCACGACCGGCGCCGAAACCGACGAAGAGTACAACAAGGTGTTCGCCCACATCCCCGGATTGCCGGACGCTTCCACGTTCAACCCCGTGGATCTCGACGCGGAACAGTGGGTGCTCACGGCCAAGGCCTTCGGCGCGAAGTGGTTTGTCTTCACCACCAAGCACCACGACGGCTTCTGCCTCTGGCCCACCGAGACCACCGACTACTGCATCCGCAACACCCCCTGGAAGGAGGGCAAGGGCGATATCGTGGCCGAGGTGGTTGCGGCGTGCCGCAAACACGACATGCCCCTGGGACTCTACTGCTCACCGGCCGACGGCATGTTCGACTGCTTCTGCACGCCCGACCGGAAGCTGCACGGCGATGTGGAAGCCTATTTCGCGATCTACTGCCGCCAGTTGCGCGAACTGCTCACCACCTATGGCGGCGACCTCTGCGAAGTCTGGTTGGACGGCTACCTGGACCCCTTTGGCGAAGACGTCATCGACCCGAAGACGGGCAAGCCCGTGGGGCCTGGATATGCCAATGCCATACGCGCGCTCGTCCAGGAACTCGAACCGAACGCCGTCATCATCCAACGCACCAGCCAGGGCGGTGATATACGCTGGACCGGCAACGAGGAGGGGTACGCCGACTACCCCCTCTGGAACATCATCCGTCCCGGCGAAGGCGCCGATCACTGGCTGTCGGAAGCCGCCTCGGGCTGGTTCATCCCCGAAGCCAACATCCACCCCCGGCCCCACTGGCTCTGGCGTCCCGGCTCCGACGCCCACTACGCGTCCCTCGACCGACTGCTTGCCTCCTATTACGCCTCCATCGGCAACGGGGCCAATCTCCTCATCAACCTCACCCCCGACACGCAAGGCGTGATACCCGATCTCGAAGTGGACCGCCTCACGCAATTGGGGAACGAAGTGGCGCAACGCCTGGGGACGCCGCTGGCCACGGCCGCATCCGCCAACGGTTGGGCCCAGCCCGGCATACTCGAAATCCCCTTGCAGGCCCCTTGCATCCTCGATCACGTCGTCACGGAAGAGGATCTCGCCAAAGGGCAGCACGTTCTGGAATACGCCATCGACGTCTACCACCAAGGCCAGTGGACCGTCGCAGCCCTCGGCGAATCGGTCGGCCGCAAACACATCCAGCGGCTCGACCCACCCGTCCCCGCCGAAGGGGCGCGCCTGCGAATCGTCCGGGCCAACGCGATTCCGTCGATTCAAGCGGTGGCGTGTTACGGCAAAGCGGAGTGAAAGAATGGAGACCTGGCGGCCGTGAGATGTGGCACGGTCAGGAGACCGGCCACAGCGAGAATTCCGAGTCTTGTCTTCCTTCGTGCCCTTCGTGCCCTTCGTGGTGAAATCTCTTCACTCTTCGCCGCTACCCCTTCAGCCGGTTCACAATGGCCCGCGCATTCACCTCCGGCGGCACGGTGCCGTCCAGCACCAAGTCCGCGAATTCGCGCGTAGGCAGCACATGGGCAACCGCCATGGGCCACACCACCTCCGCGAACTGGAGGCGCGTGTACTCGGGCGTGCGGTCGCGCTCGCGGACATCCCTCTCCTCGCGCCGCGCCAAAGCAACGGATTCCGCCACGTCCATGAACGCTGACGCGTCGTACAACGTCCGCACCTCGGCGTCGTGCAGCGCGAACAGGCCTTCCACGATGACCAGCCCGCCCGGGTTCACGGTACGCCGGTCCGCGGTGCGCGCGTGGGTAGCGTAATCGTAGAGGGGCATCTGCACCGCCTCGCCACGGGCCAACGCACTCAGGTGATCGCGGATGAGCGGCCATTCCAGTGCGTCGGGATGGTCGAAGTTGAGCTTGGCGCGTTCACTGAACTCGAGATGCGTGACGTCGCGGTAGTACATGTCGAGCGGCACGATGACGGGCACCCACTCGGGCGTGAGGTCCGTCACAGCACGTGCGACGGACGTCTTGCCCGAGCAGGATGGACCCGCAGTGCCGATGAGGCGCGGCCGGCTACAAGATGGGTTCGCCACGTTCGATATGCGCTATCAGTTGCTCAATGAGCGCGATGGATTCCGGCGGGAACTTCCATTGCTCCTTCAACTGGTCGGACAGAAGTCCCTTCAACTGCGGCAATACCAGCATATCCTTCGCCTGCTCGCAGGTGAGTGACCGGGCCACGTAGGTTTCCTCGTCGAAGGTGTCGAACAGGCTCTGGAGACCGCGTTCGGGGTCGCCGCCGACCGCGCCGAAGTCTTGCCCGTAGATGTGCATGGCGCACGTGTAATCGGCGTAGCTGCCCACACGCGTGGGGCGTCCGGCCTTCGCTTCTATCTGCTTGGCCAGCACGCTCTGCATGAAGGTGATGGCGATCACGTTGTCCGGCCAAGCTTTGTACAGATCACGCGACCGCCACGTGGTGTTCATGTTGAGGACGAGATTGCCATCGGCGTCTTCCGGGCACCGCAAC
>JAAEQP010001401.1 GCA_024231375.1 bacterium
CATGGTACGATTCCGGTGTATTATGGTTTTAGATGTAGGGGTATGCGGCTCGGCGGCGATTTCGCGGTAGGCTGCGCACGACGGTTCCCAGGCAGAGCCTTGGGGTACGAAGAGGTCATATGGCAGGATCCAGTTCTCCGTTTGTCACCAAAGAAGTCGCGTGTCCCGCGTGCAAGGAGACCCACCCGCAGCGGTTCTTCCGGCAGCGGATGTACGTTGCGGGCGACAAGGAATCCGACCAGCACGTGCTGAGGTTCAAGTGGTTGTCGGAGACGGCCGAGCCCGTGCATCCGCCATACTACTTCTTGTTTCATTGTCCTCACTGCTACTTCACGGACACCACCGAAGACTTCGGCAATCCCACAAGGGCCGACACGATCGTGTACGTCAACAATGCGTACCGGAAGATGGGCGACCGCCACCAAGCCTTCGTGGAGCTGGTCGGGAAGCACATCAACTACGACTTGATCGACTTCCGGAGCGCTTTGAACCTGCACTTCCTGGCCGTCTTCGGGCAGCTTCTCCCCGAGAAGGACATGCGCGACACATACAAGATCGCGCGTCTGATGCTGCGGGCGGCGTGGCTGTACCGCGAGGCTGCGCCCACGACAGAGGGCGAGCAGCGCATCCCCACGGTGGATACTGTGCTCGATGGGGCCATGTCCTTTGAGGGCGCGTTGCAGAGGGCTCAGGAAGAATGGATGACCATGTCCCGCGCCGTGGCGCGGCGGATCGAAGAACTCGACCAGAAACCGTCAGATACCGAGAACCCCTACACCCTGGCGAGTGACCGGCTGAATGAGTCGCTGGAGGGTGTATTCGGCGAACTGCATCAGCTCAAGGCACTGTGCAAGTCCGACTTGGCGGGCGACCTGGGCGGTGCCTCCATGGCGGCGGGAGACGCCTACCACGAGTTTCCGTCGCACGAAGCGTTCCTGGCAAAGGTGAAGGCCATGTGGCCCGTCATCCCCACGGACGAGCGCGAGGCCTTGATGGCCACCATCCGGCTCATGCACGAAGCTATCTCGACGGACGCGCGCTTCGACAGTCCTCAGGCCCATTTCACCGGCGTGTCGCTCATCGCCGATCTCCATTGCCGGTGCAACGACTATGACGGCGCGTTCAACATGGTGCGAGGGATGTACAAGACGGCCGCGGACGGACGCATGCGGCATCAACGGGACTTGCGCGAACGGAAGGACCTTGACGAGGTGCAGCGCAAACGCCTCTTGGCCGGCATCCGCCGTGCGAACGCGTCGCTCAGTCAGGCCGCTGACCTCAGGCGCACATTGCTGGAGCGGATGCTCGATCGCGACATGCCCCGAATCCGGGAGGTGATGGCGCGCAACCCCAAGGCGACCCCGGACCAACTCGAAGCGCTCCTCGTCAAGGAAGGCATCTCGCAGGGCCTGATCGCGCATCTCAAGGAGAAGGACAGTGTTTTCGGGAAGCCGCGAGCCAAGCGTTGACCCGGACCATCACTTCTCCGATTCGTAGTACACCCATTTCTGACCAAGCCGCAGATTCAGTACGGTCAGCGCGAGGATGATGGCGAACAGGACCCACGCCATGGCCGAGGCGTATCCCATGCGCATGTAGCGGAACGCGTTATTGAACAGGCCGTATGCGTAGAAGAGCGTGGAGTCCCGTGGCCCGCCGGCGGTCATGATGTATGCTTCCGCGAAGATTTGGAACGTGCCGATCACGCCCATGATGAGGTTGAAGAAGATGTAGGGGCTGAGCATGGGGACGGTGACGTTCCAGAAGCGGCGCAGAGGGCCCGCGCCGTCCAACTCGGCCGCCTCGTACAGATGTGCGGGGATGCCCTTGATGCCGGCGAGCCACACAATCATCCCGCCGCCGGCTCCCCACAGACCTTTGAGGATGATGGAAGGCTTCGACCAACTCGTGTCCTGGAGCCACGCGGGCCCTTCGATGCCGATCCGTGCCAGCACGTCGTTCAGTACCCCTTGTTCGGGATTGAAGATCCACATCCACAGAATGGATGCGGCGACGGCGGGCATGATGGCGGGCAAATAGAAGAAGGTCCGGTAGACGGCCATGCCCCGGATCTCGTAGCTCAGCAACAAGGCGATGGCCAAGCCCACCGCCATACCGAGGGGAATGCCCAGCGCCATGAACAGCGTGTTGCCCAAGCTCTTGTAGAACAGCGGATCGCCGGTGAACATCTTGGCGTAGTTGGCGAACCCCACGAGCCGGGGCGGGTGGAACACATCGTACTCGCAGAAACTCATCACCAGCGAGAACAGGATCGGTCCCCCGCCGAACAATGCGAACCCCAGAAACCACGGGGACGCGAACACGTAGCCTGCCCGGAACTCGCGTCGGAAGAACCCCGACGCCGCGACGCGTTGGTTGAAGATCCAGTGGGTCACCCCGAACCCTCCCACCAGCACCACGGCGTACGCCGCGACGACCGGCCACCAGGCAATGGTCGGATGATCGGGAGGATCGTAGATCCGGTCCAACTCGGCCTGGACCACGGCCGTGCTGCGGTCGAGGGCGAGTTGAGCGCTTCGTCTCGCATCGTCCGGGGCTCCCTCTTTGAACAGCCCCCGCTCCATGGCGCGTTCGTGCTCGTTCCAGAGCAATTGGCCGACCGGGGTAACGGGTCTGAATTTCGACACCGACATGGATTCCACGAACACACGCATGGCGTCCTTGAACTTCGGTTCAATCGTCGGGTCGTTGTAGTAATGGTTCTCCATCACCCACTCGGTGACGTCCTTCCGGGCGTAGATGCGGGGGGTATGGAAGCGGCCCCCAGCCCGGGCGGTCTGTATGGCGGCCCGAATCTGTATCTCGCATGCCCGGCGGGACACCAGGTACTTCATGAACTCCCAGGCTTCCCGCGGGTGCTTGGCGCCCGTGGGCATCACATACGACCAGCCGCCACACCAACCGAACCGCGGCATGCCTTCGGGCGCGGGAGGAAGGGCCACACCGAATCGGAGATCGCGTTGGTTGCTGGCGATCAGGGGCAGGAACCAGTTTCCGTCGATCTTCATGGCCACCTTGCCGGACAGGAAGGGGTCGAGATCGCCGCCCAGCATGGAGGACTGAAACCGGTAGACCGCGTTTGCGCCGCCCATGCCGTCGTACAACTCGGTCATGTACGTCAGCGCATCCACGATGGGCGGGCTGTTGAGGGTGCAGCGGCGTCCGTCTTCGCTGAGGAATCGCGCGCCCTTGAGCCATCCGTACAGGTAAAGCCAGCTATTGCCGTAGTTGGGAATGAACCCGACGCGGGCGAGAGCGCCCTGTTCGTCGTACTCGCTCAGCATTTCGGCGCATTGCTGAAGTTGCTTCCACGTGCGTGGAGGGCCAGGTTTCGTCGGATCGTCCGGGTCCGTACATCCAATCGCGATCAACGCATCTGCATAGCGTTCAAGATAGTCCAGGTTGTAGTACAGGGCGCGGTTGTCCGTGTCGAGTGGAACCGCGTACAACTCGCCCTCGAAGGAGGCCTCCTCCCAGCACGCGTCAAAGAACTGGTCGCGGTGCAGGGTGAATTCGTCGTCGCCGCGTGTAGCGGAATCCTCGTCCAGGAACGGCTTCAACGACCGAAACGCGCCGCGAGCGGCCCATTCGCCTACCGCATGCCGCGCGAAGAAGACCACGTCCGGTGGATCGCCTCCCGCAACAGAGCACAAGAGCCGCTGCGAATCGCCGGAAAGGTTGGCCTCGGCGCTCTGTCCCATGTGGATCCGGATGGGCGGCATGCCATCGCGGCCGTCATGGAGCATTTCGAAATCCTGGACGATGTCGTACTGCTGTTCCATGGCCCACGGCGAGGTCCAGAACCGGACCACAACCGGCTCGACGGCGGGATCGGGCGCGTCGGGGGCAGCAAAGGAGGGGCTTGCCAGAAGAAGTATCAGAGCGGATCGGAATACACCATGTGTAGCAGTCGTCATAAGATCACTCTGCTCTTGCCGCGTGCGTGTCCCGAGACCCGGCAGCCCGGCACGGTCACCCTGTCCGCAGCTGGAGTTTCTCCGCCAGCAATTCGACACACGCGTCGTAGGCCATGTCGGGCGTAATGCTGTTCAGGCGTTCCTGGACATCGTCATCGGTTGCCTGTCCGCCGCCGAGGACGAGGTGGCTCTGGTGATATGGGGCGTGCTTGGCAGGGTCGGTTCCGCCGAACACCGCGACGACGGGCGTGCCCATCATCCAGGCGATGTGCATGGGGCCCGTGTCGCCTCCGAAATAGAGATCCGCGCGATGCGCGAGCCAGGCGTACTGCTTGAGGTCGAGGGTCTCAGGAGCAACGACGGGGCTCCGGCGCGCCAAATCCAGGACGCGCTGGGCCACCTCGCGCTGACCGGGTCCCCAAGTTAGGAGCACCTCGAACCGGCCGTCGGCGAGCAGTTGATCGGCGAGTGCGGCAAAATGCTGTTCCGGCCATCGCTTTTCATCGCGATCCATGGGTACATGCATCGCGACCACGAGCTTGCCCCCGTCGAACGTTTCTTCGAAGAAGCGGTCGACTGCCTGCCGGATATCCTTCGGGACATGGATGGTGAGGTTCGGGAACTCGCGATTCGGCGCGAGAGACTCGCACAGGGCGAGGTTCTCCGCAACGCGGTTCATGTCTTGGGAAGGCAGGGCGACCTTTCGATTCGTGACGAGGAAGCTGCCCTCCTGGCTGCGCGGGCGGGCGAACCCATGCCGTTTTCGAGCGCCGGACAAGGCAGTGATGGCGGCGCTCTTGAAGATGCCGTGAAAGTCCACCACAATGTCATAACGGTTGGCCCGGAGCGTGAGGCAGAACCGGACGAAGTCGCGAAACGCGCTCCAGGCACCGGGTGGCCGTTGAAACACCAGGACCTCATCCAAGGCGGGGTGCCGTTCCAGGATTCGGGCGGCTTTCGCCTCCACGGCCCAGTCGATACGCGCGTCCGGAAACGCTTCCCGCAGGACATGCAGGGCGGGGATCACACGCACAACATCGCCGATGGCGCTCAAGCGCACTATCAGAATCCGAGGGCTACCGTTAAACATTGATCGGTATGTATCCGCTTGCTACGCAATGTGTTACAAGGTGTATTCGTAGCGGTTTTGACTCAGAGAAGTATCCCACAAAGCGCCTCCTCGACGCAAGTCAGCCGTTGAACGCCGGTGACAGCACGGGACACGAGGTTGCGCAGACGGTCTCTTCGGGCAATAATGGGACCTCCTCACGCTCAGGAGACCAACAGGCATGTCAGACTCCACCGAAGATCTGCTGCGTCACGCTCGGGAACGCATCCAGACGCTTGAGAGCGAGATCGAAGGGCTGCGCGAAACAGGGGACCACTTTGGCTCCGTCCTTGAACAGATCGAGGATGGTTACTACGAGACGGACCTGCGCGGAAGGTTCACGTTTGCCAACCCTGCCATCTGCCGTATTCTAGGATACTCGGTCGACGAGATTCTCGACATCGATTGCCGCACCTACTATGCCTCCGAGCAGCAACGCCAGATCGTCGAACACACCTACGACGCCATCAAGGCGACAGGGCGCGCCGTAGCTGGACTGGACTGGACCGTCACAGGCAAAGACGGTTCGATCCGTACTGTCGAGGTCTCGGCGTCTCTGATGCGCGACACGGAGGGTCGCCCATGCGGCTTCCGAGGGATCGCCCGCGACGTTACCGATCGCCGCCGGGCCGAGGAGGCGCTACGGTTTCAGGCCATCCTGCTCGACCAGATTCAGGATCGCATTACGGCAACGGACCTTGAGGGACGCGTGACCTACGTGAATGCAGCCCAGTGCGAAACCCTGGGCAGGACCCGGGACGAAGTCCTCAACCACACCACTGAAATCTATGGCGACGACGCGGGACGCGGCGGGACGCAGAAGGAAATCCTGTCCGAGACTCTTGCCCGAGGCTCCTGGCGCGGCGAGGTCGTCAACCGCACCGCCGACGACGAGGAGCGGATTGTCGACAACCGCACCTGGCTCGTGCGTGACGAGCACGGCGAACCAACGGGTCTCTGCGGGATTGCTACCGACATCACTGAACGGAAGCGGGCCGAGAATGCGCTACGTCACAACGAAGAAGAGGCGCGACAGTTCAGCGACTTGCTGACACGTCTTCTGGAAACTACCTACACCCTATCGCGTGCCGAAACGGTCGACGGCCTGTGCCGTCAGGCGATTGCGCTGGGCACCTCCGAGCTAGGGTTCGATCGGCTGGGGCTGTGGTTCTACGACAGGAAGAACGAGTGCCTCATCGGGTCGTTCGGCACGGATCCGGAGGGCGCCGTCCGGGATGAGCGAAGCAACCGCATGTCTCTCACGCCAGACGCCCTCCCGCGTGAGCTCCATGAGAGTCCATCGAACTATGTGCTCCACCGGGACGTTCTGCTGGCGGACACGGGGCCGACGCCTGTGCGAGGCGACTCCGCCGCTGCCAGCATGTCGAGTGGGGACGATGTGATCGGCTATCTGTTCACCGACAACCTCCTCAATCACCAACCTTTCCCCGAATACCGGCTGCACGTGCTGGTTCTCTATGCCTCGGCGTTGGGTCACCTCTGCGCGCGGCAGCGGGCCGTCGAAGAGCATGCGCGGATCGAGTCCAAGTTCCAGCAGACGCAGAAGCTTGAGGGCCTGGGGATTCTTGCCGGTGGCATCGCGCACGATTTCAACAATCTTCTCATGGGCATTCTGGGGCATGCGGACCTTGCCCTGTTGGACCTCCCGGAGTCCGCGTCCGCCAGGGCGAATCTTTCTGAGGTGACGGTGGCCGCGCGCAGGGCCGCCGAATTGTGCCGGCAACTTCTCGCCTACTCGGGAAGGGGGCACTTCGTCGCCGAACCCATGGACCTCAATGCGGTGGTTCGCGAGATGACGAACCTCCTGGACGTGACGACATCCAAGAAGGCCATCCTGAAGTGCAACCTCGTCGATGGTCTCCCGGCGATACTGGGAGACGGTACCCAGATCCGCCAAGTTGTGATGAACCTCATCACGAACGCTTCCGATGCCATTGGGGACGCGACGGGAATAATCTCCATCGTGACCGGAGTCATGGCGTGCGATCGCGACTATCTCGATACCGTGTGTTTCGATGAGAACCTGCCCGAGGGATTCTATGTCTACATCGAAGTCTCCGACACGGGCTGCGGGATGGATGCCGAGACCCAGGCCATGATCTTCGATCCCTTCTACACGACAAAGGTGGCCGGTCGCGGTCTGGGATTGGCGGCCGTATTGGGGATTGTTCGCGGACACCGGGGCGCCCTCAGGGTCTACAGTGAACTGGGGCGCGGCACCACGTTCAAGATCCTGTTCCCTTGCACGGAGGCCCAGAGTGTGACCGAAACGTGCGCACCGGACGTGGAAACGACGTGGCGCGGCGAGGGCACCATCCTGGTCGTGGACGACGAGGATACGGTGCGCGCGCTCGCGCGGAAGATGCTTCAACGTCTCGGGTTCGACGTCTTGACGGCCGTCGACGGGCAGGAAGGAATGGAGATCTTCGAGGCGAAGAGCGACCGGATTCGGTTGGTTCTTCTCGACCTCACCATGCCTCGTCTGGACGGGGTCCAAGCGTTTCGCGCCATGCGCCGTGTTCGCGGTGCCGTCCCCGTTATTCTCTCAAGCGGGTATAGCGAGCAGATTTCGATGGACGAACTATCGGAGGAGGGGCTTGCGGGTTTCTTGCAGAAGCCGTACCAACTGACGACTCTCACCGAGACGGTGCGCGCGGCGCTTGGGGAATGAGAACCCGTGCGGCTACTGCGAGTCGAGTCCGTACTTCTGAAGGCGGTACCGGAGCGACCGGGGCGTGAGGCTCAACAGGGAGGCCGCTTTCTTCTGCGAGTACTTGCTGGCCTGGAGGGCCTGTCCGATCAGGCGCTTTTCGATATCCGCGACGTAGGCCTCCAGGTCCAGGCCTTGGGCCGGGAGATCGTGGGGTGCCGACTCGGGATCCGCCACGAATTCCAACACGTTCTTCGGAAGGTCGGTTGCCGCGATCCGGTCGTCTCTCGATAGTGCCACGGCCCGCTCCATCACGTTCTCCAACTCACGAACGTTGCCGGGCCATTTGAATTGCCGTAGCGCGTCCTCCGCTTCCGGCCCGATGGTCAGGCCGGGGAGGCCCATACGTTCGGCGTGGCTTCGCACGAAGTGCCGCGCCAGAAGGGGGATGTCGTCGGTGCGTTCGCGTAGCGGGGGCACCGAGATGGGGATGACATTCAGGCGGTAGAACAGATCTTCGCGGAAGGCGCCTTCGCGTGCCATTTGCTCCAGATTGCGGTTGGTGGCGGACACGATGCGGACGTCCACTTTGACGCCCGAGGTTCCGCCCACGGGAAGTACGACGCTGTCGTCGAGTACGCGGAGCAGTTTCACCTGGAGCGACAGGGGCATCTCGCCGATCTCGTCCAGGAACAGCGTGCCGCCGTCCGCCATCACGAACAGCCCCTCTTTGTCTTCGATGGCGCCAGTGAACGATCCTTTCTTATGACCGAACAGTTCGCTCTCGAGAAGGTTTTCCGGGAATCCGCCGCAGTTGATGGCTACGAACGGCCGGTCGGCGCGAGGGCTCAAGGCATGGATGCCCCGTGCCACAAGCTCCTTTCCCGTTCCGCTCTCTCCGTGGATCGCCACCGTGCTCGGCAGGGAGGCCACGCGGCGAATCATCTCGCGCACCTCTTCGACAGCCTTGCTCTTGCCGATGATGTTTTCAATGCGGTTACGATGGGCCTGGTCCTTGCGGAACGCCGCGTTTTGGCGCAGGAGGTCGCGCTGTTCGATAGCGCGTTGTATGACGAGGCGCACTTCGTCGTTCTTGAACGGCTTCATGATGTAGTCGACGGCGCCGCGTTTCATGGCTTCGATGGCCGTCTCGACGGACCCGTAGGCCGTCATCATGATGGCGGGGACGGATGGGGCGTTCTCCTGAAGCCAGGTCAGCAACGCCATGCCCGCGTCGCGTTCCGCTCCCATACGGAGATCCGTGAGCACCACGTCGAAGGGAGCTTCCTCGAGAGCGGCTCGGGCCTCGTCCGTGTTGGCGAGTGTGGTGATGTCGTAGCCCTGATTTGCCAGCACGATCTCCAACAACTCGCGCATACTGGCCTCATCGTCGACTACGAGCACGCGGACCTGTTCACTCACTGGGAATCACTCCTCTGCCTGATTCAGGGGGAGCCGGACAATCATGGATGTACCTCCTCCCTCTCGTTGAGACGCGCGAATCACACCGTCGTGGGCAGTTACGATCCGTTGGCAGACCGCCAGTCCCATCCCAACGCCGGTTTCCTTGGTAGTATAGAAAGGCTCGAATATGCGCGCAACCTGGTCCGGATCCACACCGGGTCCCTCGTCGTCGAACCGGACTTCCACGGAGTTCGCGTCGGGAAGCAACGCGATGGCGACCGACCCCGTCATTTCGTTCGCCTCGACGGCGTTCTTGCCGAGGTTCATGAACACCTGCTTCAATTGGGTCCGGTCGGCGCGAATGGGACACACGTCCTCCTCGCACCGCGCCTCGATTGCGAGTGCATCGCAATCGATGTACTTGCGTTGAAGTCCGTCGGCGACCTCCCGCACCAACCCCACCAAATCGAACTCGTCCCGCCGGACTTTCGGATCCCTCGCGAAATCGAGGAAATCACCCACGATCCGGTTCAGGTGGTCCGATTCGCGAATGGCGATTGCCGCGAGCCGCTCGACCAAGTCGGGCGTGTCGATGTGTCCGCGAAGCTCGTCCACGGCGCCGCGGATTGCGGCGACCGGGTTTCGGATCTCGTGGGCCAAGCCAGCGGCCAGTTCGCCGACCACGGCCAACCGGTCTTGGCGTTGCACTTCCTGGCGCATCTCCGCCAACTCGGTGAGATCGCTGAACGACGCGATCACGTAGGCAAGATGCCTCCGGCTGTCGTAGGCCCGGCTCGTGCTCAGTCCCAGCAGCTTCACGACGCCGGGCGCGGTCCGTGCGTGAAACTCGTAGCGGGTGAAATCCCGTTCCGATCGTAGCGCTGTCAGAACGGGGCATTCCTCCCCCGACTCCACCCGCAGCACGTCGGTGACATGCCAACCCACGGCCTCACCTTCGTCCAGGCCGAGGATCCGGGCGGCCGCGCGGTTGTGGGCGGTCACGATTCCCCGCAGGTCGGTGATGAGGAACCCGTTGTTCATGTTGTCGAGAATCTCGCGCTGGAACTCCGCCATCCTGCGCACGCGCTGGCTCCAGTATCCGCTGATGGAGGCGGTGAGGTAGTAGGCCAGGGCCTGGACCACGAAGTTGTACCAGAGTGTGAGCGCCTCGATATTGGGCTGGTTGGGACCGGCCTGAGGCCGCAACGAGTGCGGGTCGGCAGTCGTCACTTGGAGAAGCATTACGCCGACGGCCAGGCTCGCGAAGACGTATCCCTGCATGAGGCCGAGCAGCAGGCCGGCCTCCAGGATCACCACGACAAAGAGAAACGTGAAGAAGCTGTCCGGGCCGCCCGTGAAGCTGACCGTGGCGGCCACGACTCCAAAGTCCACAAGGAGTTGGGCCCAGGTCAGTAACGACGACGGGGCCGAACGCGACCACCGAAGGGATAGGAGATACCATAGGGCGCTCAGGAAGCCGAAGACGTAAAAAGCCAGTAGGTAGCTGGCAAAGGATCCGGCCTCCTCGCCGATGAGGTACGTCCCGGAGGCGACGACCACCAGTACGGCGATGCGAACGGCCCCGATCGGCAGTAGCCATTCCTGGGGCCGTCCGGCCGTGGTCCGCAACCGGTCTGGCGGGTAATTCCCCGTCAAAGTCCCTTTTCCATCAGCCGGCTCAGTCCTTCCGGATCGGAACTGCGCTTGAACGCCATCTCGCGCGTGATGGCGTTTCTACGCACCAACCGGAACAAGGACTGGTTCATGGTCATCATCCCCTCGCCTGCGCCGATCTCAATCATGGAGGGGATCTGCTGCAGCTTCTCCTCCCGGATCAGCGAGCGGATGGCCGTGTTGGGAAGCATCAACTCAAGGGCGATGGCGCGCCCGAACCCGTCGGCGCGCGGAATGAGTTGCTGGACGGCAACGCCCTCCAGTACGAACGACAACTGGGTGCGGATCTGGGCCTGCTGGCTCGCGGGGAACACGTCCACGATGCGGTTGATCGTCTGCAAGGCGTCGTTGGTGTGCAAGGTTGCGAACGCGAGGTGACCGGTTTCCGCCACGGTCAGCGCGGCGGAGATGGTCTCGGGATCGCGCATCTCACCGATGAGAATGACATCGGGATCCTGACGCAGCACGTGCTTCAGGGAGGCTGCGAACGATTTGGTGTCCGCGTTGAGTTCGCGCTGGTTGACTACTGCGCGATTGTGAGAATGGAGGAACTCGATGGGATCCTCAATGGTGATGATATGCACGTCCCGTTCGCGGTTGATCTTGTCGATAATCGCCGCTAGCGTTGTCGATTTGCCGCTACCCGTGGGGCCACACACCAGAACGAGTCCCAAGGGCAGGTTGGAGAAATTGGATATTATCTTCGGGAGCCCCAACTCGTCGAAACCCTTGATTTCGAACGGAATCGCGCGGAAGGCAGCCACGACCGACCCGCGGTCGCGGTAGATGTTCAAACGGAAGCGACTCAGCCCTTCGATGCCAAATGACATGTCGCATTCCATCTCCGACTCGTACTGCATGATCTGGTCGTCGTTCATGACGCTGTAGATCAGTTCTTGGGTCTGGTCGGCCCGCAACGAAGGGTAGCCCGCGAGGGGGTCCATCTTTCCGTGCACGCGTACGACCGGCGGAATGCCCACGGCAATATGCAGGTCGCTGCCGTCCATCTGAATGAGTTTGGTGAGCATTTCCTTGATGCTGAGTTCTGGCATAGTCTCCTCCCGTGGCGCCCACCTGCGACCCTGTTTGCGTTCCAACCCATGTCCGGGCGAGCCCCCTTTGCCAGCCCGGTACCGACGCCGTCTCCCTTCGGGGGCGGACCCACTCGGGGAGCAGACGGCGCCCTCTGGAGCGGCGGCCTAGTCAGCCGCCGAAATTCGCAGTACCTCTTCGATGGTGGTCAGCCCCTTGGCCGCCTTGGCCAGGGCGTTCTGGCGCAGCGATTGCATGCCGCACTTGATGGCGATCTTCTTGATATCCGACGACGGCGCCCTCGTCAGAATTGGCTCCTGAATCTCCGGGTAGTTCGGCATGGCTTCGATGACGGCGAGTCGGCCGCGGTAGCCGGTGTCTTTGCACTTGCTGCATCCGCGGCCACGGACGAACGTGGGAGCCGGTGCACCGTCCGGGTGCTTGTACTGGACACGTTCCAGGACTTCATTCGGGACTTTGATCGGCTCCCGGCACTCTGGACAGATTCGCCGCATAAGACGCTGGGCGGCGGCAAGACCAACCGACGACTGGATCAAGAAAGGTTCAAGACCCATGTCGGTGAGCCGTGTGTATACGCTCGCAGCGTCGTTCGTATGCAGCGTGCTCAGGACCAAGTGACCGGTCAACGCCGCTTTGACGGCGATGTCGCCGGTTTCTTCGTCACGAATCTCACCGACCATCACGATGTCCGGGTCCTGACGCAAAATACTGCGCAGACCGGCCGCGAAAGTGAGTCCCACCTCCGCCTTCGCCTGGACCTGATTCACCCCAAACAGCTCGTACTCGATCGGGTCTTCGACCGTCACGATGTTGGTGCCGATACTGTTCAGCTTGTGCAGGGCGCTGTACAGGGTCGTCGTCTTACCGCTACCGGTGGGACCCGTGAGCAGGATCATGCCGAAAGGCAGTTTCAGGGCCTCCGAGAAGGCATCCATGGGTTGCTGTTCAAACCCGAGGGCGTCGAGGTCCAGGGTGAGATTGGACTTGTCGAGTACGCGCATCACGATCTTCTCGCCGTAGTAACACGGCAGGAACGAAATACGAAAGTCGATCTCGCGGCCTTTGTACTTGATGCGGAACCGGCCATCCTGCGGAACGCGGTGCTCGGCGATGTCCAGGTTGCTCATGATCTTCAGGCGAGACGTCAGAGCGGCCTGGACGTTCTTCGGCGGATTCTTCATTTCTTCGAGCATGCCGTCGATGCGGTACCGAACGCGCAGCACCTTCTCGAAGGGCTCGACGTGGACATCACTGGCGCGGTTTTCCAAACCCTTCACGAGGATCAAATTCACCAGGCGGATCACCGGAGCGTCCTGGGCTTCCGCCTCCATGGTGGAAATGTCTTCGAGCGACTCCTGCTCTTCCACGACCTCAAGTCCGTCCTGACTATCGTCGCTGGCAACGAGTTCGTTGTACAGTTCGGCGCTCTGCTGTCCGCCGTAATGCCGGTCGATAGCCTCGATGAGTTCCGATTCGACGGCGACCACCGGTTCGATCTCGTAGCTCGTCAGCATCCGCAGATCGTCAAGGGCCATGATGTTCAGCGGGTCCGCCATGGCCACGGTCAACACGTCGCCGGTGACGGACACGGGCAGCATCTGGTACTGCCGGGCGAGCGTCTCGGGAATCTCGTTGAGGACTTCCTTGGGGATGTTGTAGTTGGCGACGCGGATGTGGGGCATGCCGAGCTGTTCGCTCAACGTCACCACGAGGTCTTCCTCGGCCAGATACCCGCGCTCCACGAGAATATGCGCGAGGCTCTGCCCGGACGATCGCTGTAGCCCGAGGCATTCCTGCAACTGCTCTTGGGTGATCAGGTCCTGTTCCAGGAGCACATCGCCCAAACGGCGTTTCACGGCTTTCGGTGGCACGTCGACCTCCCTTTAAGGGTCTTCCGTCGCACGCCCCGGTGTGAGGGATCGACGCGCGGCGGGACGACCGGAGTCTCAGGCGGCGTCACTGACGCCCATATGGCTCAGGATCTCGTTGGCCAGTTCGCACGTGATATCTTGACCGACAAGGCTCGCAAATGCAATCACCTTTCGTAGCGAACCGGTCATTCTGCGGATGTCGCTGGGGATCCGCGTGGCCAGAAGGGCCAGCACCTCATCGGTAACCTCGGCACTGGCCTTCGTAGCGTGATGGGCAAGGATCTCCATGCGCACCTCGCGTTCCGGCGGCTCGAGGGCCGCCACGATGCCGGCTGAGAAGCGCGACAGCAGGCTCTTGTCAATGTCTTCGAGATTCTCGGCGGCGCGAGCGCTGGCGATGATGATCTGCCGTTGCTCGTGGTGCAGCGCGTCGAAGATGTGCAGAAGCTCCTCCTGGGCCTCGGTCCTACCCGACAGATACTGGGCGTCATCCAGGATCCACACATCCCAATGGCAGAAGTGCTCCCGAAACGCGTTCAGTTCCCGGTTTTCGATGGATTCCGCGAGTTGCCGCGCGAAGCGGCTTGCCGACACATACCCGACGCGCAGATCCCCGTGTGCTTCCATGATTCCGTGGCCGATGGCGTTGACGAAGTGTGTCTTTCCCGTGCCTACATCGCCTTGGACGAAGAACGGCGTGAACTCGCCGCCAGGCTGTTCGGCGATGGCGCGGCCCACGTTCAGCGTGAATGCATTGCCTTTGCCCGCGTAAAACTCGTCGAAGGTGTACCCTTCCAGAGGGGACTGGGACTCAAGCAGGGCACGGACTCGGTCATCCGCCCGCGACCGGAGCCCTGGACCTTCCAAGGCCTCAAGCGCGTCCATCTCCGCCTTCGACGCCTTCGCGGCCGGCCGCGAAGGCGGCTTGGCGCCGGGGAAGGGTTCGATGTTGTCCGCCGGGGCCGCCTCCGCGGAGGCGGTTTCGGCCGTCTTGCTGGCCTGCGTGACCGCCACGGTCAGTTCGGCAATCCGGCTTTCCTGTTCGGCCATGACGCCCATGGCCTGTCCCATGGCCTCCTTCACGCTCTTGCTCACAAGCGCGGCCACGGCCTCGTGTGAAGGCCCTTGCCCGCGGTCCGCGTCCTGCATCTGCGCCACAACACCGGACACGGCGCTCTGAATGGCGTCCTGCATGCCCCCGCGCACCATGTCGGCCAGTTCGTCGGGATGCACTCCCTGGCCCGATTTCGCCGCGGCCCGCTGGGCGGCAAGGACCGGGCCCAAGGCATCCTCCATGGCTTGGCGTACCGAGTCCCCGACGGCCGTTTCCATGTTGGAAGGTTTCGCGGGCGCAGGTGGCTTGGCTTGTGTCTGGCCGGTGCCGCGGTCCGGCTTCGCGGCGGGCTTTGCGCGCGGCTTGGCCGGTTCCGAGATCAGTTCGACAGATTCGGAGGCTTCTTCAACCAGCGCATCAACCGCCGCATCAACGGAGTCGGCTGTCTCGGGCGATCCGGGCTTGTCAGCGGCCGGAGCCGTGTCGGCAGGTTTCTTCTCTTCCTCCGGGGGTGCGGCCGACTTGCGTTCTTCCGGCAGCCCGAAGGTGCTCGCCGATACCTCGGCTTCCGCGGGTTCGTCTTCCTTGCCCAAGAGTTTGCGCGTAACGGTGTCGAAATGGTTCCAATCGCAGAGGATGGGTTTGATCTTCAGATCCGGGCACGCAGCCCGCACGTTCTCCAAGGCTTCGATATCCAGGGGATCGACCATGGCGACCGTGAGAATCTTGCCCAGTTTGTCGATTGGCAGCAGATTGAACCGTTCACAGAGATCCTGAGGCACGTATTCGAAGAGATTCCCTTCGACGCCGTAGTCCAGAAGGCTGATGTGAGGGATCTTGCACTGCTTGACGAGAAACGATATGAGGGTGTGCTGGTCGATATACTTGAGTTCGACGAGGCACTGACCCAAGAAGCGGCCGCTCTCTGCCTTCTTCGCCAGCGCTTCGTCGAGTTGTGCTTGCGTGACGATGCCTTCTTTGAGCAGCATCTCGCCCAGACGGGCTCGTGTGCTGTCCGTCATGCACGGTCCCTCGGCAACTGATGATACATCTGATTCATTCCGGTTCGAATCCCACTCCACGGTGCGAACAGGGGCCGCTCTGGCCTGGCTCCTGCCCATGACCAACCGAGCCCGCACACTCCCCTCGACGAGGGGCGCGCGCGGGCCTCGCACAGGCTACCCGACATTGTATCACGAGACCCGGCTGGGGTCAAACCGCGAAATCGCGTAACCCGCATTCACATAATGGGTTAGGGTGGCGGAGGCCGCTTCGCGGTCACGCAATCACCTCAAGAGGGATGGGAAGGGTAACCGCATAGAGTGTCATGGCTTAACCGGCATGCCCGACCGGATGGATTCATTGGCCGCCCACGTAAGCATGAAGCTTTTGACCGCGTCGGTGTAGGAGGATCGAATGCGGTTCTTCTTGCCCGCCCGGACGGCGTCGATGAAGATCCGGTCCTCCTCGGCGTACATGTCGACCTTCGGAAGGTGCTGGGTGACGCGTCCGTCCTCGTCGATGGTGAGCTTGCCGTCCTCGAATGTGAACGTGGCTTCGGGCGTCATGATGTGAAGCCCCACGCCGCCGCCGTAGTTGGTCACGCACGACGAGGTGACGGTGCCCACGGCCCCGCTCTTGAGGCGGAGCGACACCACGCTGCTGTCGTGTACGTCGAAATCTTTCACCTTGGTCATGCATCCGGTCGATGCCACGGCATGGACCTCGGCGACTTCGCCGCACAGGTAGCGCAAGAGATCGAACATGTGGGTGGTCTGCTCGATGATTTGCCCGCCGCTCTTGTCCATACGGCGCCACCACCAAACACCAGGCATCCCGCCGTTCCAAGTGCCCGTCACCAATGAGATGGCCTTCCCCTTCAGAAGCTTGCGCGCCAGCATGACGGTGTCGTAATACCGAAAACAATAGCCCACACTACACAGGACGCCCGAGGCGCGTATGGCGGCCGACATCCGCTTCACGTCGTCCTTGTCGATGGCGAGAGGTTTCTCGATGAACAGATGGATGCCTCGTTGGGCCGCGGTCTCCTCGATCGTTCCGTGCGAGTAAGGCGGCACGGCCACGAACACGGCGTCGGGTTTCACGGCGTCGTACATGGCCTCGTGCTCGGAGAAGGCTTTGCCGCCGTACATTGCGGCGCGTTCCTTCGCCCGCTCGGGGATGATGTCGCAATGCCCCACAATTCGGACATCGTCGAATCCGCTGACATTCTTCTGATGCACTGCGTTGATTCCGCCGCATCCAACAAAGGCCACCTTGAGCATAGGTTCGCGCCTCCTCAGTTCAGTCGTTTCCCAGTGTGTGTGCGTGCGCGTGTCGCGCGTCCGCGGCACCGTCCGTCTCGGCAGCTTCGTATCCTCCATGCGCCAGACCCGCGATACGCTCGGGTACGAGACGATCATGCAAAGGCTGGTCCATGGGTCCCCCTTTCCTGCGACAAAGACGGATCGTCATTGTACCAAACGATCCTGCGAAATCAACTTCGCCGTGCAACAAAAATAAGCGCCCGGAAAAGAAGCGCGTCGCCATTGGGGACTTGTCCTCTGCATGAGGTCCCGGAACTTCCCCGTCGCGTTGCGCATTCATTCTAGTGATCGTGCGTTGATACATTGTGTATTGGGGGGTGACCGTAGTAACGTGGGCGAGCCATCTCGTACCGTGAGGGGGATGTCTGGCTCTGGAACGACAGTACCGGGGGGTCCTGCCCATGTCGCGCAAGCGCTGTTCGCATCTGTCTGGACAGGCGGGGACGGGAGTTCGAGTATTGGACGGGCGATGTGCCCGTGTTCCAGTGGTGGCAGTCTCAATTGACCATCACGATGGACAGAGACAAGTCGGTGAAAGGAAACGCAGGGGTACGGGCTCAATAAATGGTGACTGTGGAGCCGTTGAAGAAGTCCCTGTTTCGCGACTCGTTTTGGTTCTGCATTATCTTGGCGTTGTCATGCGGCCTCGGGTGAGGTTTTGGGCTGGCAAGCGGTCCAGAGGCGGCACAGGCGGTTGTAGGCCTTCCAGAGGGCTTCGAGGCGGCCCAATAGCGGGCAATCGACGCCCCAAATGCGGCGGCAAGCCGCTTGAGGTTCATGGCGGCAGCGGCAAGCAGGGCTTGGATGGTTACGTTGCCCAGTCCTCGACGTGCGGCGCGGCGTAGCCCGTGATGCGTTTTGGCCCGTCCGTGTGCTCCTTCGACCCGCCAACGATGCCGGGTGTAGGCTTCGCGCGTTGGGTCGTCCCACCCCTTCTGCTTTCGGCGTCGCGCCCGCAGTAGGGCGGGGTACCCGTCGGCAAGCAGGACGGACCGCACCTTGGCCTTCTCGGATATGCAGCGTGACTTCAGGGGACAACAGGCGCAGTCGCAGGCCCGGGTTCGGTACCAATATCCGCGTCCATCCTTGGAGCGTCCTTTGCGGGTCAGGTAGCAGCCGCCCGGGCACTTCAACCGGTCGTGTTTGGCGTCGTACTTGAACCGGCGCAAGGGCAATCGCTGTTTCTTCCTTCGTGGCATGCGCTGTGGTGGGATCACTGCGTCAATCGAACGCTCTTCTAGGGCCGCGTAGTTCGACGCGTGGGCGTAACCGGCATCCGCCGTCACCGTACGGGCCTTCGTCCCCGTCGTCTCTTCCACGCGCTCAAGTTGTTCCACGAGGTGCTTGCCTTCGTTCTCTTCACCGGTCGTCACCGCAATGTCCACCACCACCCCGCTTTGGTCCTCTACCGCCGTGTGCTGATTGAACATCGGCTCGAGATGATAGCCCTTGTTCGAGGTCGCCATGCTCGCATCCGGGTCCGTGGTGCTTCGCTTCTTGGCCTTGGGCTTCTTGGTTCGCGGCCGTCCCGGACCACCCTGCGGAGGATCGTCTTTGTCCGCTTCCTTCTCCTGATTGGCTTCGACCACCTCATCGGCGTGCCGCGTCGTCAGGCTCTCCCAACTTACGTCCGCGCGAATGAGCGTCGCGTCCACGTGCACCGTCTCGGCGTTCACCAATCCAGCGTCGATGCACGCCTGCACCGTCTTCGCGAACACGCCCTTGAACCGGCCCACGCCCCATCGCTGACGGATTCGCGTCAGGCTGCTGTGGTGCGGCAACTTCTCATCCAGCCGGTACCCGGCGAACCAGCGGAACGCCAGATCCGTCTGGGCTCGTCGAAGCAGCTTGCGGTCATGCACGATTCCCTCGAAGAATCCCGCCAGCATCAACCGAAGTGCCGCTTCCGGATCGATGCTTGGCCGCCCCATCTCCTGGTCGTAGCACTCTCGCACCTCTTCGTGCAGCCACGCCAGCTCCAACACCCGATCCACCCGCTTAAACAGGTGATCGTCGGGAATCAGCGAACTTAGCGGCCCCGCCACGAACAGGTCTTCCTGGTCTCGCTCTTTCTTCGTCTGCATGCGATGCTCCTTTGCGCATCGCTTTAATAGCAAACAGATCCACCAAATGCAAGGACTTTTTCAACAGCTCCACTGTCCCCAATTCTTCACAATTCTTCCAATTCATTCCAGGGTTCCTTGGCTGGACACTTCTGCCAAGCCCTGCAAGCTGCGTCTCAGATCTGCGACAAGACCTTGTCGCATGATTGGGATTCGAGCACCTGTGTCTCAAGCGTAGGCTTCGCCCATCCAAGCCACGACCTACGTGTAGGTGATTCCCGTCTAAAGGGTTGCGTACGGTTCGATCCGTTTGGGCGGGCTTTGGCACCCTGCTTGCTATGTCTGATGTGTTTGGCGAGGGGCGTCTCGACAAGGCGGTGAGTGGGAGGGCACGTGGGGTAGATGAAGTGCCACAAGCGGGAACTCAGTCCGGGGTTCTTGCGCCCGTACTCCTTCTAGGGCCGCGCCTTATAGAAGC
>JAAEQP010001402.1 GCA_024231375.1 bacterium
ACTGGAGTTCTACGAGGTGGAGATCCCCAAAGCGATTCAGCCCAACGTCA
Organism: bacterium; assembly: GCA_024231375.1. The sequence continues at coordinate 51 of JAAEQP010001402.1, forward strand.
TCCTCAGCGTGGAGACACACGAACTGGGCATCTCGGCCGGTCTGCAAGACCGCGTCATTCAGGTTTACGAAGGCTGCGTCTACATGGACGGGCATGTGAAGTTCGTGCGCTACGTACCGGGCAACACAAACGATTTCCCGGTCAACCAAGCCGGCATGATGCTTCACACGCTCACCCACGGCGTGTCGGGATTTGGGTGAGGATGATTCACCCGGGTGGCAAGGCGTCACCCTCCGACGATGCGAGGCTTCAGCAACACCGTAGCAGTGCCTTCGTAGGCCTTCTCAAGACTCTCGTACATGGCCTCGTCCCGGTATACGCCGACAATGGCGCCACCCGAGCCGCAGAACTTGCAGTGGGCGCCCACGGCCCGCGCACGCTCCACCATGGCAAGGTTCTCGGGTGAAATGGTGGTGATGGAGGCGCGACGGTCGAAGTTGCGGTCGAGGACAGGTCCTATCTCGGATCCCCGCCCCGCCAACAGCAGTTCGCGCGTCTCTTCCGCGTAGCCCGCGAAATCCTCCATGGCCTGAACCACCTCCGCGTCGCCCCGCTCCCACCGGTCCCGGATGTCGTTGTGGAACACTTCCGACCCTTCGGCGAGTTCGGTGCGGTACGCGATGAACAGGTTCGGCAACAGCGACGGGTCCAACTCCTCATAGCGCCCATACCCTTGCCGCTCCATGAGCGCACGGTCGAAGTCCATGTGGACGCACCCTTCGTAGACCTGAATGACGCGGTCCTGGAGACCGGCCGAGATGCCCAGTTCGTGTGTCTCGACGCTAAGGATAACGTTGGGCTGAATCTCTTTGGGGATCTCGACCTCGTAGAACTCCAGTAGGCAGCGGAGGGTGGCCGTGACCAAGGCACTCGACCCGGCCAGGCCCACATGGCGTGGGATAGTCGTCCGGTAGCGGACCGAGAAGTTCCGGTCCGGAAGACGGATGCCCTCCGTGTCGCAGTAATCCACGAACCGCCGAATGGTCGCCTTCACCAAACGGATAGCGCCGTAATACCCGAAGGCCCGCACATCGTCGGCCAGATCCTTGATAGACCGGTAGGTGGACCGGTCCCGTAGACTGGGCACAATCTCCAGTTCGGGATGCTCATACATCGACACCTTCGCCGCGTAGTTCCCCATGGCGAAACTGATCGTCTTCCCGAAGTATCCGTCCGACGGGTTGCCGACAAGGCCCGCCCGTGCAAATGCTGTCGCTTCAACCGCCATACTGCTGCTCACTCCTGAAGTCACGCCGCCCAACGCTGAACCGTGAGAGCATACGGCACACACACCACCGGGTCAACCGGACAGGCCAGGGCAATCGCACCAAGATCGCCAGGAAGACGGCGGATTGCGTAGATGCAGTCTCACCCCTCTTCGGATAGCCCAACCCCTTCAACACATCCGGGGCCTATATGGAATGCGGCATCACGATGCCCCCCTACCCGGTCTTCGGAAGGAGGCCGCGTCCGGTTTGGAGTGCGCCATCACGATGGCGCTTTGCCTTTGGGGCATCACGATGCCCCCTGCCCGGTCTTCGGAAAGAGCCCGCATCATGATACGGGCGGGAAAAGCGTCATCGTG
>JAAEQP010001403.1 GCA_024231375.1 bacterium
CAGCTTCGGGCGTGGGCCCAAGGCATATTGCCACGATGCTCTCGTGGCCCACGCCCTTGCGGACGAGCACGCGGGCCAACTGGTTTGCGCGACTGTTCAGTTGCGCGTAAGACAAGGTCCGGCCTTCGCAGTCGACGGCCGTCGCGTCAGGACGCTCGGCCGCGCGTGATTCAATCCACGCGGTGATGGTCGGATGGTCGGGGCCCGGCGCGGTCGCCCCCCCCCACTCGCCCATGACCCGCTGGCGCTCGTCATCCGTCAGGAAATCGCACGCCGCCAGCGGGCGAGCCGGGTCTTCGATGACGGCGTCCAGCAGATTGGTGAACTGGGTCACGGCACGGGCCCGCAGTTCCTCGCAGAAGACGGCCTCATCGAAATCGAAGTACACGTGTAACCGGCCGGTCCGCGTGAAGTCGTGGACATGCACGGCGAGCCGTTCGAGACTCCAGCCTGGATGGTACAACTCCTGCTCGATGGGAACGCCGTTGAAGTCGGGGAACGACGCGTTGTAGAAGTTCAGGACCACGTCAAAAAGTCGCGCATCGGTCCGGTTCTGCGCGAAGCAGGGCCGGTGCCGCAGTCCGTCGGCGATAGTCGTCCGGACGCGGTCCATTAGGGACAGAAATGTGTCTTCAGGTGTAACATCGACGCACACGGGCAACATTGCAAGAAACAAGCCGGCCGTATCGCGAAAGGCGTCGGTGTCCCGGTTGTGATGGGGTTGCCCGATGCACAACCGCCCTTGCCCCGACACCCGGCTCACAAACGCCGCAAGGACCGCGAAGAAGATGTTGGACAGGGTGACGTTGGCGTTCTTGTGGAACACGCCGTCGCGCCCGGCCAAGTCGCGGATCGCTCTGGTTCGGTCTACGCCGAGATCGCATGTGCAACGAGCCACGCGCGCTGGCAGTGAACGATTCGAGCGGCCGTAGAATGCCGGCGGCTCGGGGGGGTGCGCGAGCGTTTCCCGCCAGTAGTCGCTTGCACGCTCGCCTTGGTCCGATTGACGCAGTGCGTGCTCGTGCTCGACGAAGGCGTCGTAGTGCGGGAACGGCGCGACGCCGTTCAGGCGTCCCGCGGCGGCATCCGCATAGAAACCGGCGAGCCGCGGCACGAGAAGCCCGGACGACCACGCGTCGCAGATCAGATGGTGTTGATTGAAATACCACGCGGTTCGGTTCGGACCAAGCCGCACGTGGGCCGTGTCGAACAGGGGGTCTTCGGCCGCGAAGGCATGCCCCGCCCGGCAACATGCCCAGTCGTGCAGGGCTGCGTCGGGATCCGACGCGTCACTGAGGTCGATGCGGTCGAGCGTGACCGGCAACTTCGGCAGGACGCGGCGTTCGGGCACGCCGGCCGATTCCGCGAACACAGTCCGCAAGGCGTCGTGGCTGTCCACCAACGCCTGCAACGCGCGTTGGAACAAATCCGGGTCGAGATGGTCGTTGACGGTGAACGAATGGGCGGCGTTGTAGAGGGGTTTGTCGGGATACAGTCTATGCGCGGTCCAGAATGCCCACTGGGCCAGCGTAAGGTTGGAACGCCCGAGCGCGTCCATGTCCGTCCCCTTCCGTCTTCCCGGATCCATCGCCGCCCGGCCGTCCCCTATACCCGAACCGCGCGCCGGAAGGCCGGCGCCCTATCCGCTAACTCATCAGATTGGCCAACGTCGCAAAGGCTTCCGAAACCGGGAACTGGTCGCTTGGGTATCGGATGAATTTCACGTGGCCGTCCATGAACAGCACGTTTGCGCCGCCGGGGACGTGGTTGTAGTTCTCCGGACGAAGGCTGATCACGTCGAACATCACCGACAAATCGGACTGGGCCACGGCCGTGGCTGCCGCGTTGTTGATGTCGGAGATGAAGAACCGCTCGATGCCTTCGCGCAACCGCTTCACCGACAACGTGCCCAGCGTGGGATGGTCGATTTCGAAGTCCGCATCGGGATCGTCCACCATGGGTGCCATTTCGCCACCGATGGCAAGCACGTCAGGCCAACCTTCAAGCCACGTGTTCGACGCGATGGCGTATCCCAGGTACCCGTACGACGCGTCGCCCTGGTCGGCGAACCGGGCCAGGTCGATGTTGCCCGCCGCGTCCACCCAGATCTCGGCGGGGTCGCCGTTCGGGTCCATCACCTGGGCGCCTTCCGGGTCGGACGGACAGATCATGACGTTCAGGTCGGTGAGGTATTCGGGGTAGAGGTCTCCCGGCTCGAACACGAATCGGGCCAGAGCGACCTTCTTGGGCCATTTCTCGCCCTTGGATTCGTTGGCATACATCTTCATGACGATGCCCAACTGCTTGAGGTTGTTCTGGCAACTGGCGCGGCGGGCCGCTTCGCGGGCGCGGGCCAATGCGGGAAGGAGGATTGCGGCAAGTATTCCGATGATAGCAATGACGACCAACAGCTCGATCAGCGTAAACCCCTGGCGTGCTTTCAAATCCCAACCCTTTCACAGGCGCGATCAAAGCGAGCCCA
>JAAEQP010001404.1 GCA_024231375.1 bacterium
CTTGCCGGCGATGGCGGCGACGAGACGTTCGGCGGCTATGCGCGATACGCGGGCGCGGCGCTGTCCCAGCGATTTCGCCTGGTTCCCGCAGCACTCCGTCGGCACGCGCTCGACCCATTGGTCCGGCTCCTCCCGGAGAGCACGCGCGGCTTTCACGCCCTCCGTCGGATTCGTGAGTTCTCCGCCGGCTCGCTGCTGGAGCCCGTCGAGATGTATGCTCTGTGGCAGACCTATTTCACCCAGCAAGAACGAACCGCCCTCTACACAAACGATTGTGCCTGCAGCGTGGCGGGATACGACGCCGGTGACGTCGTCCGGGGACTCTTCGCTGAATGCCCGGGGGATGATTTCGTTGCACGGACGATGTATGTCGACCTCAATTCGTTCCTTCCCCACAACGTGCTTCAGTACAGCGACCGCATGAGCATGGCCCACGGTCTGGAACTGCGGGTGCCCTTCACGGACCCGAAGCTGATGGACCTCGTGGCGCGTGTCCCTAGCCGCCTCAAGGTCCGGGGGCTCGAGACCAAGCACATCATGCGCAAGGCCATGGCGCGCGACCTGCC